>NZ_JAEQCX010000056.1:0-95972 GCF_020738035.1 Microcoleus sp. PH2017_28_MFU_U_A | reverse complement strand
ACTGACATTCCGGGCATTGCATAATATTCCTTTTAAATGTGTGTGATTTGTGACGCTCCGACGACCATTTCATCATACCCTAGTTCAGCAACGCCAAAAAAGGCATGTAGTTGCGCTTGGGCGCTCTTTAAATCTCGGAAAGAGCGCCCAAGCGCAACTACATACCTAAAAAATCTTTAACTATTGTGATAGTTGCGTCCAGAAATATGAATAACTTAGATTGAGACTGTAGCCAAATTTTAGTTTAGCTTGTAGCCAACTTTTATCTATCCTCCCGATGCTACGCCACCGCAGGTGTTGACGGTGAAAACTTTGGAATAGTTGTTTGGAATAGTTGATGGGAGCGATCTCTGCCTCTGGCAGACTCAAAAAATATGTGATTTAATTGCTTTATTGATATGTAGGTGACAAGTATGTCTTCTTCACAACCCCCGTCAGGGAAAAGAAAACCTTTAGGATTTGATGAATTAATTGCGATAGTCGTTGCTTTCGGCACGATGGGAGCAATTTTCTTTTGGGTAACAGGCAGAAATCCCGATCGATTGAATGCCAGAAGTTGGCAATTTCCAGCCGTTTTTTCTCAACCTGCTGCTGAGCCTGGGAACTCTACAATATTAACGCCACCGGAGGCGATTCCCGAAGTGCGATCGCCCGCTAGAACGATCCTTCCCTCGCAACCTGATGTCGTCCCTGTGGCACCTGTAGGGCCACTTTTTCCAGTAGTTCCTCCTATGGGGACGGTTGTTGTTCCCGAAACGCCAAGTGAGCGCGAGGCTGTCCCTCCAGTCATTACCAAACCGAAAGCGGCTAAACCAAAAGCCGGGCCCGTTAAATTCTCCGATGTTCCTGACAAATATTGGGCGCGTCCATTCATTGTAGCTTTAGCCGATCGGCAATTTTTTGCTGATTTCACGGACAACAAGTTTCGGCCAGACGAACCGATTACGCGATCGGAACTAGCGCGCTTAATTCAGGGAATGTCGGACAAAGAACCGCGCCGCAAACCGATTAATTTTAAAGACGTGAAGAATAACAGTCCGATCGCTGGGGCGATCGACCACAGCGTCAAAACTGGATATCTTAAAGGATACCCAGACAATGCCTTCCGTCCCGATAAAGAAGTCCCGCGCGTGGAAGTCATCGCAGCTTTAGCTAGCGGTTTAAACCTGAAACCGTCAGCGAAAGCCAGCAGAACATTACAAGTTTATACAGACAGGAAAAAAGTGCCGAAATGGGCAGTCAACAAAGTAGCAGCAGCCACGGAAGCTGGCATTGTTGTCAACAATCCGAAACCCACTCTTTTGCAGCCTAATAAAATAGCAACTCGTGCGGAAGTAGCAGCCATGATTTACGAAGCGATGGCGAAACAAGGTAAGGTTCCTGTTAAGCCTTCTGACTATGTTATGAAGCCTGTAAAGCCATCGAAATAAGATTTTTGGGTGCAGTCGAACCAACGCCCCAGAATCGGATTTAATCGTTATTGTTTGTAGTAAGGACTTCAGTCCTTTTTTTTTGTATTTCCCGAGGACTGAAGTCCTCACTACGAAACTGGTTTGTAGTAGGGAATGCAAGTCCTTTTTCCAGATTTTCCGGGAGCATCTCAGTTTTGCATTTGTAGTGCGAGCTTAAGAGCTCGCGTATTGTACAATACGCGAGCTCTTAAGCTCGCATTCAAAGAAAAAATGCTTTTTACCAGAATGATATGCTCCCGATTTCCTGCGGACTGAAGTCCTCACTACGAACCTGGTTTGTAGTAGGGAATGCAAGTCCTTTTTCCAGATTTTTCTGCGGACTGAAGTCCTCACTACGAACCTGGTAGATTAATCTTGGAACACCATAATGCTGCCAGAATAACAAGCCACCCAAACCTGATTAGTTTCCGGATCGTAAGTAATCCCGATCGGACTTGAATTAACATTAACTGTTTGCAGCACTTTCAGGTCGCTAGTCCTCACTTTGCTAACAGTATTCGATGAATAGTTAACCACATAAATCAGTTTGCCGTCACCAGAAATCGTCATGCTGCGAGGTGCATTTCCAGTCGAAACCTTATCTATCACTTCACCAGTTGCCAAATCGATCTTTGCCACATTCCCTTCACCGTTCAAAGTGGCATACATATACTTGCCATTGGGATCTATCGTCAAATGACGCGGCGCATTACCAATATTTCTCAACCATTCTACCGAAAAGTCTAGGAGATTTACTTTCGCAATATCGGAAGAACCCATGACGGCAATATAGGCATTTTTTGAATCGGGAGTAACCACAATACCCCGAGGATATGCACCCAGTTTTACCCGCTCGACTTCGCGATTTTTATTGATATCAACTACGCTCAAATCCCAAGTACACCAATTGCTCGCGAGTACGAAGCGATTGTCAGGCGAAACAGCATTAAATTTCGGAACCGCACCTACAGGAATTATCTTTTCTATTTTCAACGTTTGGGTGTTGATGCGGTACAGGAAACTTTGGTCGTGTTTGGCTGATGGAGAACACCTATCGCTCCCGGGATTGTCAAACCCAGAACCGTACATTTGATAGTTCGATACATAGCCATATTTACCATCTGTTGAAAAGGCGGCTTCTACGGGAGAACCTTTGTAATTGCCTTTGAATTTAGAAAAGCCAAATTTTGACAAGTTTACTGTATCGGAAATAGTCTTGACTAATTTAAATTTCCTATTGTAAACGGTGATGCTGTGGCTGTACATCATGTTTTGAGCAAAAAATAAACCGTCTCCCGAATAAACTATTGATTTCGGCGATATTTTGCCGTAAATAGTTTTTTTCAAAGTCATTTTTCCTTCGGTGTTTGCAAGCCTTTTGCCGGGTAATTCATTTTCTTTTTTGTCGGAGGTTGGCGCAGCAGTTTCTGTTTTAAATGGTGGTAAAAATGGTTCTTCAAAAAGAGGCTGTTTGGGCTGATTTTTAGTTGGATCTTCGAGTTGGTTGCTGTTTTCTGTGGGGGTAGGAGATGGCGAAGGTCGATCGACTTTTGACGCTGTTTTTTCCGCAGATTCCTTGTCAGCGCTGGCGGCTGGCGACTTGCCTTTGAGGGCTGACAAGGTTTGAGGGCCGATTATTCCGTCAACTTTCAGCTTGTTGTCTGCTTGGAACTTTTTCACCGCAGCCTGGGTTACGGAACCGTAAAATCCTGTAGCCCTACCGCCAAAATGTCCTGATGCTTGCAGAGTTTTCTGTATTTCGACAACTTCCGGGCCTGAATCGCCTTTTGTCATTCTGATGGCGAGGGCGGGATAGACTAAATTTAAAATTGCGAGAGAGATTGTAAAGAAGAGTAAAGGAGTTGCAGCTAAATTTAGGTGCGTTTTGGAGTTGGGCGATCGAGTTTGAGTTGGGGGCGTTTCCCAAGTTTCAGCTAAATGCAGGTAAGCCAATCCGTCCATAGTTTTTACGGGTATTTTTGATGCTATGATACACCAGCTAATACCATTTTAGATTTTAGATTTTAGATTTTGGATTTGAGATTTGGCAATCACTGATGATATAACGGTTTGGCTCTGGTCTAGTGTTGCAGGATTTTTGTTAACCGGTATAACACATTGATTAAAACGAAAATTTAATTATAATTACACCGAGGGTGCAATCTCCCAGCAGTTTTTAATGGTGCCAGCAAGTAGGAGCGATCGACAATGTTGAGTGAGGAACAAACGGCCGCAGGATCGACAACCCAAAAATCCCGCCAGACGGTGCTGTGGGACGGTGACGGCGGACTTTGCCAGCGGGCTTGGGTAGAAATAGATTTAGCAGCTTTAACTCACAATGTAAAACAGCTTAAGCATCTATTATCTCCCAACACAGAACTGATGGCAGTTGTGAAAGCGGATGCTTACGGACACGGTGCGATCGCAGTTAGTCAAACTGCATTGCAAGCAGGCGCTAGTTGGCTGGGAGTGGCGACAATTCCCGAAGGCATAGAATTGCGGGAAGCTGGGATAGAAGCACCGATTTTGCTGTTGGGGGCAACCAATACACCGGCACAGGTAAAGGCGATCGCCCAATGGCACTTGCAACCTACTATTTGTACTGCCAAACAAGCCCTAATTTTTTCGGAAGTTCTCGTCAGTCTCAACCAATCTTTGCCCGTTCACGCTAAGTTAGATACGGGAATGTCTCGCTTGGGTACTTCTTGGCAAGACGCAACAGAATTTGTGCAATTAGTCAATGGTTTGCCAAATTTAAAATTAGCCAGCATTTACTCTCACTTGGCGACAGCCGACAGTCCCGATCGCGCCGTGATGAGAGAGCAACAGCAACGGTTCAAAAAGGCGATCGCCCAAATCCAAGCAGCAGGAATTAACCCCTGTCGCCTGCACTTGGCAAACTCTGCTGCCGCCCTCACAGACCCCGATTTGCACTACGATTTAGTACGAGCGGGTTTGGCTACCTACGGTCTTTATCCTGCTCCTCACTTGCAGGCGATCGCTTCTTTGCAGCCCGCAATGCAGGTCAAAGCCCGAGTAACGCAGGTGAAAACAATTGCAGCAGGCACCGGCGTCAGTTATGGCTATAAATTTATTGCTGGGCGCGAGACACAGATTGCCGTAGTTGGTATCGGTTATGCAGACGGGATTCCGCGCAATCTTTCTACTAAAATGCAGGTTTTAGTTAGGGGTAAATTTGTGCCGCAAGTCGGGGCCGTGACGATGGATCAATTAATGCTGGATGTGACCGATATTCCCGATTTAGAAGTCGGTGAAGTGGTGACGTTGTTGGGGAATGATGGAGAAAATAAAATTACTGCTGACGATTGGGCAGAAATCTTAGGGACTATTTCCTGGGAAATTTTGTGCGGTTTTAAACACCGATTGCCCCGCGTTACAGTAAACTGTTAACTAGCGGGAATACCGATCGCAGAGGTTGATGGCGAGGGAGCATCTCAATGAATGCAAAAAAGCAATTTCTTTACAGTGCTGTCCCCGCTCGCGATCTATACTCGCGAGCGGGGACAGCACTATAAAATCAAAACATCACAACTGAGATGCTCCCAATGGCGATCGGGACTATATTATAAGTTATACCAATTACCAATTACCAATTACCAATTACCAATTACTAATATGACAACGCTCCGCACATTAAAACTAATATCTCAAACCTTCACCGCGCAGCTAGATGCAGAGAGAATACAGGCGATGCAAGTAGCTCAAGAATTCTCCAAAAAATTCGTAGAATTGGGGTTTCAGATTGTACCTCAAGTGCTGTGGGCGATCGGCATTTTGTTAATTACGCGATTTGCGATCGGGTTTGCGAGTAACGTGACTCGTCGAGCTCTGGGCCGCACCGAGCCCACGCTGCGGAAATTCTTAGTTCAAGCTGCCGAAATTGCGATTTTGATTGTCGGCGCAGTCGCGGCTTTGAGTCAGTTGGGAATTCAAACTACTAGCGTGGTGGCGGTAGTGGGTGCGGCGGGTTTGGCGATTGGTTTGGCGTGGCAAAATACTCTATCGCACTTTGCTGCTGGGGTAATGTTGATTAGTTTACGGCCTTTTGAGGTCGGAGATGCGATCGAAGCTACGGATGTGAAGGGAGTTGTCGATAGCATCGGGATTTTTTCAACAACCGTCGTGACGGACGATCGCATAAAAATTATTGTTCCGAATAATAATTTATTTAACGGTACACTGAAAAATACCACAGCGATGGGTACGAGGCGGGTAGACTTAAAAATTGATATTGGCGATCGGCCGATTCGTCCGATGATGGCCGAGTTACTAGAAATTGCCCATTCTCACCCGCTGGTGTTGGAAAATCCGCCCCCAACTTGTTTGGTAATCGAGATCTCTCCTGATACAACTATTCTATCCCTGCGACCCTGGTGCGCGTCGGTGGCCTACGAACAAGTGCGATCGCAAATTCAAGAACACGTCAAAGAAGCCATGAATGCCCACAAAAATCAACAACAATAAATAACTCTTTTCAAACAAACGCAGTACAAAAAAACGATTTTCGTAGAGCACTGCCCCCGTGCTGGCACTTCCAGGTTTCTGATATATAGCTGATTAAGCTGGCATCTCCTGTATTAATCAAAAATCCCAAATCCCAAATCTAAAAATCCCAAATCTAAAATGAGTAATTGGTCTCCCCAGCAAATTTTGCAAGAACCCGGTGTCAGGATGTCCGCCACCGAGAAAGAAACAATTCTCAAAAAATTTCCGCCTCCCGACGAAAAAAAACAAATCTATGCCGACGCCATTTTTGAAGGCGGCGGCGTGCGCGGACTTGCATTTTTAGGCGCACTCAGATGCTGCCACGATTTGGGCATCCGCTGGCGAAAATTGGCCGGTACTTCTGCGGGTGCAATTACTGCGGCAGTATTGGCAACAGACTTGTCAATGGACGACTTGGAGGAGTTGTTAGGACAGCTCGATTATAGCCTATTTTTAACTCAAAAAAACAGTCCTCTAATTTTAAATGGCGACCCCGCCGACGACTTGCAATCCCCAGCTTGGACGCTACTTTTCCTCACAATTAGCCGCCAGATGGGAGAATATTCTGCACAACCTTTCCGGCAGTGGTTGGAAGCAACACTTGGTAAAGGTCACTTGCACACTTTTGCCGATGTCAAACAACTGGTAAAAGAGCGGGAATTAAAAGTAGTAATATCCAACCTAACTCGCGGTGAAATGTTGGTGCTTCCCGATGACTTGCGGCGGCAAGACTCTGCCGATTCCGATCCTTTGTACCAGCAGTTGCGGCTCCAAAATCCCGAAGACTTTAGCGTAGCTGAAGCGGTGCGGCTGTCGATGAGTATTCCGCTATTTTTTGAGCCGGGAAAACTGGGCAACGACTTAATTGTCGATGGCGGAATTCTGAGCAATTTCCCGCTGTGGATTTATGACAAACAATCTGTCGGTTCGACTCCCACTATGCCCCGCTGGTTTACCTTTGGGTTTCGATTGGTCGATACTGGCATTGAGAATCAAGTTAAAATTAACACTCCGCTGTCGATGCTGGCGGCGATGTTCCGAACGATGATGAAAGCAAGAGACCGCTATCACCAGCGGGAAATGGATAAAGGGCGAGTTATTAATATTGATGTGACTGAAGCTGGGGTAACGACGACGGATTTTCACCTTGATGGCGATCGCAAGGCTAAGCTATATCGATTGGGGTATGTGTCTACTAAGAGATTCTTTTTGAGTTCCAATTTTAGCTGGGAAAAGCACTTGAAGGCCAGGGGCTTTGGGGAATAGGAGAGGGGGAGAATGGGGAAATATCCCTTCCTCCTTCGACAAAACGTATACAGATTAAGGGTTTGAGGAATTTTAAAAATAGGGCTTGGCAAGAATAGGATGTGTGTGCTATAGTAAGTTACTGTCATCTTGGAGAGGTGGCTGAGTGGTCGAAAGCGGCAGATTGCTAATCTGTTAAGGGTGTTAACATCCTTCGAGGGTTCAAATCCCTCCCTCTCCGTTCTAAAACTTCCTTACCTAGCAACGACTCAAAGTCAAAAAAGGTACGTAGTTGCGCTTGAGCGCTCCGGAATTGCTAATCTAAAGCAGACAAAAAAGGTACGTAGTTGCGCTTGAGCGCTCCGGAATTGCTAATCTAAAGCATAAAGGACAGACAAAAAAGGTACGTAGTTGCGCTTGAGCGCTCCAGCATTGCTAATCTAAAGCATAAAGGACAGATAAAAAAGGTACGTAGTTGCGCTTAAGCGCTCCGGCATTGCTAATCTAAAGCATAAAGGACAGACAAAAAAGGTACGTAGTTGCGCTTAAGCGCTCCGGCATTGCTGCTGCAACGATAGGAACGACTCAATGTGAAAAAATAAAACAAACCAGTCAGTGAATATATAGCCTTTTTCAAAAAGATGAGGTATAACTGACAGCTCGATAACCGCTTAGACTAAGAGGGCTGAAGCCCAACAACATACCTCATATGAGAGCTAGATCCGCTATAGCTGAATTTTCAAGTTATCCATTTTCCTAACCCTGATTAAGTAATGCTCAGCGCTATTTATAAGATTAGGAAAGAGCGCTGAAGCGCAACTACGTACCTTAGCCCAAGGGGGAAATTACCTTAAACTAACGAAAACAAAATTACCATTTCTCTGCCCGAATCCATACTGTATTTGAATCTATTTAGCAGCAACCATCAGCTACTAAATTTAATCAATTGCCTTCATTGCTTGGACAAATTGCCGCGAGATAAAAGGCAAAATCTCTTCATTCTTGCTATTCTCTTTCCCCTCGGTAAAGACAACTAACAAATACGGCCGCAAACCAGGTATTTCAATATAAGCAGCATCATGACGAACTTGACTTGTCAACCCCGCTTTTGACCACAATTTTGTATTTTCTGGCAATCCGCCACCTAAAAAACCTGTAACTTGATTTTCGGGATCTGCTTCTAATGCTGCTGGTTCTAAACTGCGTTTCATCAAACCCATCATGTCTTGCGATGCTTGTGCAGAAACAGCTACGCCACCGATGATAGTATGCAGCAAACGCGCCGCTGCATTTGTAGTCAGCATATTCCTATTTTCCATTAATTCTCCCAGAAATGCTCGCTCGCGACCGTAGGGGCCGTCGCACCAGGTTTTTTGATTGGCGTTAATGTTTTGTAATTCCGGCCAATCTAATGATTGAAAGTAACGGTTGATGAGGTTTCGCTGCTGTTTCCAAGTTTCAAAGGGGCCTGGTGATAATTCGGGGCCGCTGGTGGTGCCGGTGAGGGCGTCTACTACTAAGCTGGTGGCGTCGTTGCTGGAGTCAACTATCATATCTCGGACGGCGCGTTCTAATTCTGGCGATGTTTGAATCATGCCTTTTTGTGTCCATTCCCAGATGGCAACAAGGTAGAATAGTTTGACGATGCTGGCGGGATAAATTCGTTCGGAAGCCCTGGCGCTAAAGCCTCGGGGTTGATATTTCCAAAATTCTTGTGGACTTAGGGCGCCACCTGTGTTGACTCGCACTGGCGGATCGTAGACGATCCAGGTTACTGCTGTACGATCGCCCTTCAATCCAGTAAATTCTGCCTGGACTGCATCTATAATGCTACTGCCGAGGGTTTCTAATTGTTCGTCTTTGTGGAAAAATGTCATGGTTAATGGTTGACTGCTGACGATTAACGGCGGTTGGCGGTTGGCTAATGGCAATAAATCGTTAAGTGCGAACAATTAATAGCAAATAATTAGCAATTAGCAATGGTCAATTATCAATTATCTGATGGTGTGGAGTATCGGGCGCGATCGCACATAAATATTTACGATTCCCCAAAGTGCGATCGATTGGCCACTCAAGCGGCGCAGGGGCGACATTTGCTTTTTTTTGACCCCCCCCAGCCAGGGCGGGCACGGGGGCACCGCTACAAGGGGGGGAGAGATGGCATAGATTCCCTTGTGCAGGGGGATACAACGGCTGTGATGGTGCGGCTGTGCGAAGACGATTATCCGGGATGGCTGGCTCTTCGAGATCTTGAATTGCTCGAAGTCACAGAAACAGTGTATCATCCTCTGGTGCTTTCTGAAGCCCAAATTAGGGATAAATTGTCGATCGCAATTACTTTTACTCGCGAGGCGATGCACCAATCCAATTATTACCTTTGGGGCGGTACAGTCGGGCCAAATTATGATTGTTCGGGATTGATGCAAGCTGCTTTTGTGGCTGCGGGAATCTGGTTGCCGAGGGATGCTTACCAGCAAGAAGCTTTTACTACATCTATTATTAGTGTTAGCGATGTAGATCCGGGAGATTTAGTATTTTTTGGTACGCCGGAAAAAGCCACTCATGTAGGATTGTATATCGGAGAAAATCGCTACATTCACAGTTCGGGAAAAACTCAAGGTCGCGATGGTATTGGTATCGATGTTTTGTCGGATGATGGGGATGCAGTCAGTCGGGCTTATTACCAGCAATTGCGCGGATATGGTAAAGTTGTGGCAAGTTATCAACCTAGTTAGTAGTTGACAGTTGACAGTTGACAGTTGACAGTTGACTGCTGACTAATGACAGTTGACTGCTGACTAATGACTAATGACTGCTGACTGCTGACTAATGACTAATGACAACTGATGTTATCTAACAAAACAATGGACGCTGCATTATTTTTGGAAAAATTGGCTGAACAGCAGGCTGCAACTGAGGTGGCGATCGACGTTTCGGTCGTGGTGCCAGTGTATAATGAGGTGGAAAGTTTGCCTCATCTGATTGAGGCGATCGCCTCTGCGATTCAACCATCTGGACTTAGCTATCAAATTATCTGTGTAGATGACGGTTCGTCGGACAATTCTGCTGACCTTCTCAAGCAGCTAGCCGGTAGTCGCGATGACCTTTGTGCTGTGCTTTTGCGCCGCAATTACGGGCAAACTGCTGCCATGTCCGCTGGCTTCGATCGCGCGACAGGCCGTGCTATTGTTACCCTAGACGGCGATTTGCAAAATGACCCTGCTGATATTCCGATGTTGCTGGACAAGTTAAATGAAGGCTACGATTTAGTTAGCGGTTGGCGCAAAAATAGGCAAGACAATACTATCAGCCGCCTGATTCCTTCTAAAATTGCTAACTGGTTAATTGGTCGCGTTACGGGCGTAACTTTGCACGACTACGGTTGTTCTTTGAAAGCTTATAAATCTGAGTTAGTTGCAGACTTAAATCTCTACGGGGAGTTGCACAGATTTTTGCCGGCTTTGGCGTTTATTGAAGGCGCGAGAATTGCAGAGATTCCGGTGCGACATCACGCGCGCCGTTTCGGTCAAAGCAAGTACGGGATTTGGCGGACTTTTCGAGTATTGATGGATTTGTTGACTATTTCTTTTATGAAGAAGTTCCTGACTCGACCGATGCACGTTTTTGGACTTTTGGGAATGAGTTCGATGGCATTGGGAACAGTTTTAGGGATTTATTTGACAGTCCTCAAATTGGGTTTCGGTCAAATTATTGGCAATCGTCCTTTGCTGATTTTGGCTGTGGTGTTGTTATTGACTGGCGTGCAGTTATTTTGTTTTGGTTTGTTGGCGGAAGTCATGATGCGGACTTATCACGAGTCTCAGGGAAAACCGATTTATAGAGTCCGTGAGGTGTTTGGTTCTAAATAAGACATTGATTTGTATTGAATAAAATTTAGTCCTGTAAACAGGTTTGTAGTGAGGACTTTAGTACGCAAAAATCAAAGGACTGAAGTCCTCACTACAAACCGCAATCAACAGGTTTGTAGTGAGGACTTTAGTCCGCAAAAATCAAAGGACTGAAGTCCTCACTACAAACCAATTTTATTGTAGTCGATCGCCCGGACAAGGTATTATATTTAACTCATGACTTTTTGAGCTTGTCGGAGAGATTGAATAGTCGCGATCGCGTGTTGAGACACTGCATCTATTTCAGCAGCAGTATTGAACCGACCAATCCCGAACCGAATTGAGGCGTAGGCTAATTTGTCCGATCGCCCGATCGCTGCTAAAACATGAGAAGGAGATATTTTCGCCGAAGTACAAGCAGAACCAGAAGACACCGCCGCCGCCGGTTGCAAACCCAACAGCAGTGCTTGACCGTCAACACCGCCTACACTAATATTAAGATTCCCCGGCAATCTCTTCGTCGCGTGACCGTTCATCACAACATCACCCAATCCACTCAAATTGTCCCACAAATGCTGCCGCAAATTTACAACTCGTGCTGTTTCCACCTCCATTTCCGAAATTGCTAACTCTACTGCTTTAGCAAATCCGACTATTTGCGGTGGGTAGAGAGTACCCGATCGCATTCCCCTTTCGTGGCCTCCTCCGTGCATTTGTAGGGCTAGTTGGACTCTCGGCTTGTTGCGTCGCACGTAGAGGGCGCCGATGCCTTTTGGCCCGTAGATTTTGTGCGCCGTCAAAGACATCAGATCGATGTTCATTTCCTCTACGTCGAGGGGGATTTTGCCGATCGCCTGCGCCGCATCCGTGTGAAACAAAATGTCATTTCCGCGACAAATTGCTGCTATTTCGGCGATCGGCTGAATCACACCAATTTCGTTATTAGCCGTCATCACGGAAACTAAAATTGTCTCGGCCTTAATCGCTTTAATCAAATCTCCAATATCAATTAGTCCGTCGCTTTTCACAGGTAAAACCGTAATGCTAAACCCCAATTTTTCCAAATATTTACAGGGATCAAGAATGGCATTATGTTCAGTTTGTACTGTGATAATGTGCTTTCCTTTACTGAAATAGGCTTCAGCGACGCCTTTAATCGCTAAATTATTTGCTTCCGTTGCACCGCTGGTAAAAACAATTTCTTCGGGAGAGGCATTGATCGCTTCTGCTATGATTTGTCGTGACTGTTTTACCGCTGCTTCTGCTTCCCAGCCGTAGACGTGGTTGATGCTGGCTGCGTTGCCGAATTGTTCGGTAAAATACGGCAGCATCGCATCAACTACTCGTTTGTCTACAGGGGTTGTGGCGTGGTTGTCGAGGTAGATAGGACGTGCGGACATAGTTTGGTTTTGGTTAAAAAGGTGTTAGGTTTATTGTAGACGAGCCCTTTGTTCTACCACAAAACTTTATATTTAACAAATATTTGTGAAGATTTATGCGACCTGACATTCAGGGATTAGAAATTACTGTCGGTGAGCTCAAGCACCTCAGCGGCGCGGGGCCCGATCGCGTATACCGGCCTGCGACTGCTACTAAATTTGCCCGCGAAGCTTTAAAAACAGTCAGTTTAATTGTTTTGGTTCTAATTAGCTGTTGGCTGCTGGTATTGATATTTCCTAGGGCTTATTTGTTGTGGTTGGCCCTGCACTTGGGTGCGATCGCAGGTTTGATCTTGGAAGATGTCTGGAAAATTTGGTGCAGCCGGAACCAAGATTTAATCCATCTTTTTGATGATGTCGATCGCTATAATGGTATAATCAAAGCGATCGAAATTAATGACCGGATCGAAGATGCTGGCAATCCGAACGTCAAAATAGGCGATCGCGCAAAAGTTATTAAAGCCTTGCAGCTCATCAGAGAGGATTTAGTTCGAGCTTTGAAAACCGAGAGGATTCTCAGGGAAAACAAAAAATTTGTCGATACTAACTCAGAACTGTTTGCCAATAATTTAAGAACTTTGAATGCCCTGCAAATTAGCGATCGATCGAGCCAGCCGGGGCGATTGCTCAACGAAGCTTTGCAGCTAGCTGTGGGAGTTCAAGCAGAAATGAAAAAGCTACAAGATCGAAACGCTGCTAATTAAAAAAATGGAAAATTAAGACGGCGGTTGAAACCGCGTCTACACAAACGAATTGAGCCGGACGCCGAATGAAGACAATAACGTAATTTTAAAAGCAGACGGCGGTTGAAACCGCTTTTGACCTGTTACTCGAATGTGGCGAAGCGCCCGTCATCCGAGTAACAGGTCAAACTACACAAACGAATTGAGCCGGACGCCGAATGAAGAGAATAACGTAATTTTAGCCAAATACGGTTCAGTTAAAAAGCTAATTTATCCCCGCACACATCAGTTAATTGATAACTATCATAGTCTCGGCGATGCGATCGTCGCGGATCGCTGCGCTAACCCTAAGATATCTCTTCGGACATTAGCGTTAACCCAACCATATTGAATTTTAACTGCCCGTTCTTCAACCTGCACTCCTCACGTGAATGTCTGTATAGACGCGGTTTCAACCGCCCGGTCTTCTTGGTAGCAACGCGCACCAACCGTGAAGCGATCGAACTCAAACACGTTTTTAAATTTATGATTTATGAGAATTGTTAAGAAAAATCATAATTGTAAATTTTTACCTGTTAGGTAACAGGTAAGGATATCTTGGAAAGGTGACGTTAACAACCAGGTCAGTATGTCTTCTACCAAACCAAAGATTATAGTTCTCGATGACGATCCCACAGGTTCTCAAACCGTGCACAGTTGCTTGCTGCTGACACGTTGGGACGAAGAAACCCTGCGTTTGGGACTGCGGGACAAGTCCCCGATTTTTTTTATACTGACAAATACTCGATCGCTAACTCCCGAAACAGCAGCCTCCGTCACCCGCGAAGTGTGCCAAAATCTCAAAAGGGCGATCGCGATCGAAGAAATCGAAGACTTCCTAATCGTTAGCCGTTCCGATTCTACCCTGCGCGGTCACTATCCGATCGAAACCGATGTAATCGCCGAAGAACTCGGCCCCTTCGACGCTCATTTTCTAATTCCCGCCTTTTTTGAAGGAGGCAGAATTACCCGCAACAGCGTGCATTACCTGATGGTTAACGGTGTCGAAACCCCTGTGCACGAAACCGAATTTGCCAAAGATTCAGTCTTCGGCTACCATCACAGTTACCTGCCAGACTACGTAGAAGAAAAAACCCAAGGTCGCATCCATGCTGATGCAGTCGATCGCATTTTACTCGCAGACATCCGCTACGGAAGTTTAGATAGATTGATGGAGATGACAGACAACCAATGTGCAGTTGTTGACGGCGAAAGCCAAGGCGATTTAAACACATTTGCCAAACACATTCTTGATGCAGCCAGTCAAGGCAAAAAGTTTTTATTCCGCAGCGCGGCGAGTATTTTAACATCCTTAGCTGACCTCGGCAACCAGCCCGTAGCAGCCGACGAAATGGCAGAATACGTGAAAGACGGCAAACCGGGTGCAGTAATAGTTGGTTCCCACGTTAAGAAAACGACAGATCAATTGGAACGCTTGTTAGAAGAACCCAATACAGTTAGCATTGAAATAGATGTATCTCACTTAGTAGAAGATTCGCCAGAGTCTCGCGCTCAAATCCTCAATGAAATCCTCGAAAAAGTTCGCACTGCTCATGCAGATAGCAAAACGCCTGTAATTTATACCAGCCGCCAGGAACTAGAATTTGAAAATGCTGAAGTCCGGTTAAAATTTGGTGCTGCTGTTTCTGCTTTGTTGATGGATGTCGTGCGGGGACTGCCTGCTGACATCGGTTTTTTAATTAGCAAGGGCGGGATTACTTCTAATGATGTGTTGAGTACAGGTTTGTCGCTGAAAAGTATCAGGCAAATCGGTCAAATTATTCCAGGTTGTTCTGTTGTAAAAACCGAGCCAAATCATCCTCTATTTCCCGATTTACCAGTCGTTTTGTTTCCTGGAAATGTCGGTGACAGTAATGCTTTGGCTACGGCTTACAAGCGACTCAGCAAGCATTCTAGCTAGTTGAATCGCTGGCTTAACGAAGATGAATTGAGTTCTATTCAGGGAACACACATTGATATCAACCTAAGCCTAAAACAGTTGAAATATTTCGTTGTCTGCTCGTTACTAGGCTGTGCCTGGTAACACAGATCCGGAGGAAGAGCCTCCTTAATCCTGTGCCGAGGCAGAGCAAGAGTGATATCATGTCCGGTCGATTGACTGCAATAAGTAAGGTTCGTAGTGCGGACTTCAGTCCGCTCTTATGCCGCGGACTGAAGTCCGCACTACGAACCGTTTTTGTTATGGTAATCGACGGGACATAATATGAGATAGGTTCCTTTCGCTGTGCCTGGGAACCAGTTAAATAATCTCTAAAAAATCTCTGGCTGATTCTATCGTTGCTAAAACCGCTCTAATATGCTATGGTAAAAGGTCTACTTTTAAATAAAAGCGATCGCCAGCTCGACAAATTCCCCCTCGGCAACGCCTCTGGAAAAAATCAAATTTAGAAAAAAAAATCAGGTAGCCCTCTACATATAGAGCCAACAGCGCCATAGCTACTGCTATCAGTAGCGTTTCCAGCTTGTATCGACCTAAATGTAAAAATTTTATAAAAATGTTCGCATAGTAATTTTTAGCTGAAAGGATTAGCATATAAGGGTGACAGAACATTATCATCCACTAAACTCATTAAAAGGCGGCCATTGGTTCAAGCTGATCTGTGGGGCGAGCTTTCAACACCTGCCGGCGGTTCGGAATCTCACATTGGCTTACACCTTGGCAGGTGCTGACTGCATCGATGTCGCGGCAGATCCCGCCGCCGTCGCAGCAGCGAAAGAAGCCCTACAAGTTGCCAGCGAATTACAGCTAAGAACTCAAAACCGCAGGTTTGGCGGCAAAGGGTTGCCCTTGCTGATGGTGAGTTTAAACGATGGAGAAGACCCGCATTTTCGCAAGGCCGAATTCAACCCAGCCGATTGTCCGGCGGACTGCTGGCGGCCCTGCGAAAAAATATGTCCAGCCTCCGCAATAGTTTTTCAGAGTGCTGGTAGTGGTTTTTCCGGGGTGATAGACCAGCAGTGCTATGGCTGCGGTCGCTGTCTGCCTGTTTGCCCGAGCCAATTAATTTACACTCGTTCTTACGTGTCTGCTCCCGCCGCGATCGCACCTTTAATCTTGCAATCCGGTGCGGATGCCCTAGAAATCCACACGCAAGTAGGCAGAGAGGCAGATTTTGCGAGACTTTGGTCGAGCATAGATCCCTGGGTAGATCAACTTAAAGTAATAGCAATTAGTTGCCCCGATGGAGACGGTTTGATTGATTATTTGCGGACACTCTATCAAATAATTTCCCCCCTGCCTTGTCCCCTAATTTGGCAAACCGATGGTAGGCCGATGAGTGGAGATATTGGAATAGGAACTACTAGAGCAGCGGTCAAACTCGGTCAAAAAGTTTTGGCTGCCCAGTTGCCGGGATACGTGCAACTTGCAGGCGGCACTAACGATCGCACTGTCAGCAAACTGAGAGCCTCTGGACTGCTTTTGGATGGCGGGAAAAATTTGTCAGTTCCTCCTGTCCAATACATTGCAGGTGTAGCTTACGGCAGCTATGCCAGGGTTTTGCTATCGCCAATTTTAGAACAATTAGAAACAATGCAGACCGATCGAGCTTCTGCCGTTCCGGTAGCAGTCCCTTGCGGCGCAGCCGAAGTTCAAACACCTCGGTTGACTCAGCTCGAAGCCGTCCCAGAACTTCTCTCGGAGGCGGTGAGTTTAGCTCGTTCTCTAGTTTCCCAGATCAAAAGTCAGTTGACAGTTGACAGTTGACAGTTGACAGTTGTCAGTTGTTAGTTGTTAGTTGTTAGTTGACAGTTGTCAGTTGTTAGTTGTTAGTTTTTAGTTGTTAGTTGTCAGTTGTTAGTTGTTAATCAAAAAAACTGAAAACTGATAGCTAACAACTGTAGTTTGCGATTTCGCGATCGCACTTGCGACCTCAGAAACCCGGTTTCTTACTATATTTCTCGTTCCTGTTCGCAAAACTCGTAGAAACCGGGTTTATAACCCCACGCGTAATCCACGAACTGTCAACTGTCAACTGTCAACTGTCAACTGTCCACTGTCCACTGTCAACTGTCAACTGTCCACTGTCCACTGTCCACTGTCCACTGAACCGAACACACCGAGGCGAATGCAGATTACAGACGACCTCAGCAGACTATTAGACATCGTGCCAGATGAGATCCGGCAGCCCTTAGAGCAGCACCCGCAGCGCAACAATCTCATTGAGGTTGTGATGGATTTGGGCCGTCTACCAGAAGCTCGTTTTCCATCCTTGGCCGAACCTCTTTCCCAAACACCAGTTTCCAAAGCAGACCTCAGCTATTGTATCGATCGAGTCGGCAGCTTCGGCGGCGACAATCGAGCCGGTATCGAGCAAACCCTGCACCGAATTAGCGCCCTTCGCAACCGCAGCGGCGAGATTATCGGCTTGACTTTGAGGGTGGGCCGCGCTGTGTTCGGGACGATCGGCATTATCCGCGATTTAGTGGAAACCGGTCAATCAATTTTGATGCTCGGCCGCCCCGGAGTTGGCAAAACTACGGCTTTGCGGGAAATCGCCCGCGTCCTCGCCGATGACTTGGAAAAACGGGTGGTAATCATCGACACCTCCAACGAAATTGCTGGAGATGGAGATATCCCGCATCCGGCGATCGGCAGAGCTCGCAGAATGCAAGTTTCGCGTCCCGAACTCCAGCACCAAGTCATGATCGAAGCAGTGGAAAACCATATGCCGGAAGTGATCGTGATTGACGAAATCGGCACGGAATTAGAAGCTTTGGCCGCTCGGACGATCGCGGAAAGGGGCGTGCAATTGGTCGGTACCGCCCACGGGAACCGGATCGAAAACTTGATGAAAAATCCGACTCTGGCCGACTTAATCGGGGGCATCCAAGCGGTGACGCTGGGAGATGACGAGGCCCGGCGCCGCGGTTCTCAAAAGACAGTTTTGGAACGCAAATCACCGCCAACTTTTGAAATTGCGATCGAAATGCTCGAACGCCAGCGCTGGGTAATCCACGAACGAGTCTCAGATTCGATCGACAGCCTGCTGCGGGGACGCGAACCGAACCAGCAAATCAGAAGCGTCAGCGACAGCGGAGAAGTCACGATCGAGCGCGAGTCAGCATCTCCCCCCGTCCGGTTTCCAGGGATGCCAGCTTCCGCCTCAGGCCCCGCTGCGGTATCAGCAATGCGGCCCGTCACGCCGATTTCTGGGTGGCGGAGTGCCGGGAAAATGGTGCCGATGCCCCCTCAAAACGAGAAATTCGCTGCTGCTACCGCTGCTAACAGCGCGCCGGTACTTCCTGAGACTCGGTATTTCGAGCAACTCCTCGAAGAATCCCTGTCCGTGGAACCTGTACCGCAGCAACGGGGTCGTTATTCCCAGAATGTCGGCCCTAACGGCGAAGATTTGCCCCTCCACGTTTATCCTTACGGCATAGCTCGCCACCAGCTCGAACAGGTGATTTCCACCCTGAACCTGCCGGTGCAGTTGACTAAGGATATTGAAAGTGCTGACGTGGTGTTGGCTTTGCGATCGAACGTGCGGAACCAGTCAAAATTGAGGCACTTGGCCAAAACTCGCCAAGTTCCCCTGCACACAATCAAAGCTGGGACTATTCCCCACGTAGCGAGAGCTTTGCGGCGCCTGTTGGACATGGACGACCCGGGCACCCCGGAAGTGGCAGACCTCGCCTTATTCGCCCGCAGCGGTACTTCTGACGAGCTCGAAGCTCTCGAAGAAACCCGCTTGGCAGTCGAGCAAATTGTCATTCCCAAGGGACAGCCGGTGGAACTTCTACCCCGTTCTCCCAATGTCCGCAAAATGCAGCACGAACTTGTGGAACACTATCACCTGAAATCCCACAGTTTTGGGGAAGAACCCAACCGCCGCCTGCGGATTTTTCCAGCGTGAACAGCCCTATATCTAGAATCGGCATCATGTAGGGTGCGCGGGGCGCACCTTACCCCTTGAAGGCAGCAAGTAGAAGGCAAACGGCCGAATTTTTTTCATGCTGCTGTCTGTTTTCTACCTGCTGCCTTCGATCTCAAGCGGGCTCAATTAACCATGATTCTGGTAGCGTGGTACACTGCGTAGACCAGAATCTTCTGGTATATCGACCGCACGTGATATTATTTCCGTTGCTGTGATTTTTGTGTGTGAGTGCGATCGGGCTAATTCCCAATTTCCAACCCCCAATTCCCAACCCTCAATGATGACTAATGACTACTGACTAATTCCCAATTTCCAACCCCCAATTTCCAATTCCCAATGATGACTAATGACTGATGACTAATGACTACTGACTAATTCCCAACCCCCTATAATAACAGATTATAAATAAACATAAAGCGGTTATCAAAAAAATGAGGTATGCCCGATGCCCGATGCCCTATGCCCTATGCCCGATGCCCGATGCCCTATGCCCGATGCCCTATGCCCGATGCCCTATGCCCGATGCCCGATGCCCGATGCCCGATAGTACCTCATCTTTCTGAGAAAGGCTATATTTACCAGAGTTGACATGAATGATGCAGAAATTCAGCTATTTATTGAATTAATTGCCGCTCACACGGGTTTACAAATTCGCCCGCAAGATCGATCGGGTTTGTCTCGAAAAATTTTGACTCGAATGAAAGCTTTAAAAATAGCATTTCCCGACAAATATTATCAAATCTTAGCCGCTTCGAGTCCGGAAAGTCAAAATGAATGGCAGGAACTAACCTTGCTGCTGACAACCAACGAAAGTTATTTCATGCGGGACAAAGGACAGTTTTCGCTCCTAGAAAAAGTGATTTTGCCGGAATTAATCGCACGCAAAATAAAATTGCACGAGACATTGGGAATTAAGCCAAGACTGCGAATCTGGAGTGCTGGCTGCTCGACTGGTGAAGAACCTTATTCTTTACTTATTATTTTAAAACAACTAATTCCTGATTGGGACAAATGGAAAATTTTAATTTTAGGTACTGATATCAATCAAGCAGCAATAGAAAAAGCCCAGCGAGGAATTTATAGCCCTTGGTCTTTTCGCTTAGTTGACCGGGAACTGCAAAATCGATATTTCTCTCAGCGGAAAACCGATTGGGAAATAGACCAGAACTTGCGCCAATTTGTCAGCTTTAGATCTGTAAATTTAGTGACAGATAATTTTCCTAATATTTACACAGATCTTCATAACATGGATTTGATATTATGCCGAAATGTTTTTGTTTATTTTGAAGCTCAGTATATTTCACAGGTATTGAAAAAGTTTGCCAAAACGCTAAGACCTGGAGGATATTTAATGACTGGTCACGCTGAAATTCACAGTCACGTGATGAACGATTTTCAACCAAAGAGTTTCCCGGAGTCGGTTGTTTATCAAGCCAAGAATGTCCTAGAGGAGGAACCAGGTAAAAAAAAGTCTTTGATTGTACCAGAATCTAAAACAAAATCGGCGTTTGGGGAATCGGGAAATAAATTGGAATTGGGCGACCATAGCGGTCAGTTGCTACCGAGGAAAGGGGAAACGGTGCCAGCTAGTTTTGCTAACGGCAATTTTGGGGATGTCGGGTCGCTGTCGCTGTTAACAGCAGGTACCGGGCTGGGAAAGATGCTGCGAAGTCGCTATTTAGAGGGCGATCTGGCGAACAAGAAGATATCTAGTTTATCCCCAAAAATCGCAGCCGAAAAAGCTGATAGCAAAACGCCTCAGATGCTTATATTAGAGGCAAAAGCTTGTTTAAAAAATAAAGCTTATTTTGAGGCAATTGATAAAGCAAAACAGGCGCTCCACCTGCAATCTCAAAATTTTGAAGCTGATTATTTGCTCGCTCAAATTTATGCAAATTTAGGCCAGTATTCTCAGGCGGTAGAATACTGCAAGCGAGCTAGTAAGCTAGATACTATGTCAGTATTTCCTTATTATTTGCAAGCTCAGATTGCTGAAGAACAGGACGACTTGGAAACCGCTAAAATATATTTAAGAAAAGTTATTTATCTTTGCCCATCTTTTGTTTCAGCTTATCTCGAATTCGGGAATATATACCATAAAGAAGGTAAGCTAAATATAGCTATTAAAATGTACAAGTCATCTTGCGATATTCTCAAACAACTGCCGCCCAATACTCCGATCGAGCAACAGGGAAAAATGACAGCGAGTCAAGTATTGATTGATGTTCAAAAAAAATTGGTAAAATTGTACAGCCAAAAAAACTGACGCACTGGGAAAATCTAAAAACCTGGTTTTTTGTGGGTGTGTCGCTGCCAAACCGAATGGGTGCATCTCAATTTTGAAGCCTGAAGAAGCATGACCGCATATAAGTTATTAGTTATAATCCTATATTGACTACGGTCATGCTTCGCCCCTACAAACATATTTGACAAACCCAGATGCACCCAACCGAATCCGATCGCATAAACCATGTGTTTTTTGCAAGTCTTACTAGATAAATTGTCAGAATTAATATGGAAACTAAGCCGTATCTTATATTTGAACATAACGGTTTGCTGTGCGGCGTAGAAGTCGGCTGCGTTAGAGAAATTTTCTTTCTCCCGGAGTTGACACCGATCGCCGAAGCGCCTCAAGATATTGTTGGGGCGATCGATCTTAGAGGATCCATTCTGCCCGTGATGGATCTAAATCTCCGTTTTGGGTACGTTTGGCAGGACTATTCTGTCACAGATAGTGCGATCGTCATAGAATGGCAAGAAATTCGACTTGTCATCATTGTCGATCGAGTTAACGAAGTTAAGCAGATCCCCGCAGATGCCATAACTCCCCAGCTATCTTACGGGCGAGACAACCCAGAAGCCCCCCATCATTTTTTAGCTGGATTTGCCCGCTGCGGGGCCGATATGATTATGCTGCTGGATCTCGATCGGCTAATTCGATATTCTCCCGACAAAACAGAAGCCCAAATCCCAGTGTCTGCAAGCGATGCAGGACTGTCAGCGGCATCCGGCAACCTAGAAACCGCCAATTTGCAGTTAGAAATAGAGCCAAAATTGTTAGTGGAAGATACTAAAGTTTTGGCCAAAATTCATGTTTTTTGTCCGAATGCTACAGCCCAAGAAAAGGCGATTTTTCGAGATAGGGCCCAGAATTTGAGGCAGCAGGGCGATCGCGAAAATTCCGCAGCAATTGATATGTCCCTCGCCGTAGTTGTTTTAAACAACGAATACTTTGGTATTAACCTAGGCGTAGTGCGCGAATTCACTGACATTCGCCAAGTAACTCCAATTCCTTGCACTCCCGATCGCATTATTGGCAACATGAATTTGCGGGGCGAGATTCTGACGCTAGTGGACATTCGGAATGTTTTAAATATGTCAGGCGACACAAAATCTCTCTCAAAGGCGATCGTTGTTGAAATTGAAGATTTGGTCGCCGGTATAGTCGTTGACGAAATCTTAGATATTATACATTTAAATGTGGCAGAAATTGCGACTATTCCTGCTGCACTAAATTCGGCCAACCGCGAATATCTTCGAGGCACCGCTTTTTACGAGGAAAAACTTATCGCTGTTCTGAACTTGCAGAAACTATTAACAAAAGGAGGAGTTGCTGTTGATGAGGAGGTTTGAAGAAAGATTTTACCATAAAGAATTGTTTGAAAGCCTCTCCCCGATCGGGAGAAACTAAAATCCGACTATTCATTACTCCAATCCTCTTCCTTCTAGGTAGAGGTCGCTCTCAAACTGTCAACTGTCAACTGTCAACTGTCAACTGTTGAAGGCCAAATCGGAATCGCACCTGCAAAAACGATGTCAGCGCCACCCGAAACTAAAGAAAAGAGAGTAAGAGAACAGAATTTGCTATGATACTATTTTCTACTGTCACTGGACGGCATCAGTCCCAGAAGTGGCTGGCCCATTTCCGTTGCCAACGCCGGACTCCCAACCACTATCGCAGGATCGCAACCTTAGTAACGCAAATGCTATCTTAAATTAACGCAAAAATATGTTTTTATCCATTAAAAAACTAAATATTAGAAACAAGATGCTCGTCGGATATCTAGCGCCAGCAGCTATTTATTTAGGGTTGCCAGTCTTAGTTCTCGTTACTACGAGTCAGGTTTTTGAGACTTTCAAAAAAGTGGAAAGAGTAGAAAATGTGATCGGAGAAACAAGTAATATGTCCGTAGGTACGGAGCAAATGGTACGGGGAATGCGCGGCTATTTAATTAATAAAAATCAGCAGTTCTTAAACGATTTTAAAACAGGTGCAGACTTGGCTCGCCAGTCAGGGATCAATCTAGGGCCGATTGTTGAAAATTCCGAACAAAAAGCCCGTTTGCGGAGAATGTTGGATCTGGTCAAAGAATATTATGATGGTTCTAACGAAATAGTTCGCTTATTTCAGCAAAATCAGACAGCCGAAGCCCTCGCTATATTTAATACAGGCAAGTATACCAAATTTGTGAATGAATTCGTGGAATTGAACCGGGAATTTCGGGAAACAGAATTAAAGATTATTAAGCAAGAAACTAAAATCACGAAGGCATCTTTAAGCTTTTTGGTATCGACGCTGGTGTTTGGTTCGATACTGCTACTGCTGCTTGGCGCCACTGTTGCTTGGCTGATTTCGTCAGGAATTGCTCGAACTATCGATCGCGCAATTAGTTCGATCGCCAGTTCCTCCGCCCAGATTGCCGCCACAGTTGAAGAACAGGAACGAATGGCAAGCCAGCAAGCAGTTTCAGTGAATGAAACTACTACAACAATGGACGAATTGGGTGCATCTTCTAGGGCGACTTCACAGCAGATAGAAACTGCCGCAAGTCAAGCAATGCAAGCTTTAACTTTAGCTGGTGGCGGTACAAAAGCTGTGGAACAAACCTTAGAAGCAATGGCAATACTGAAAACAAAAGTGCAGGATATGCAAGGACAAATTATGCAGTTGAGCGAGCAAACCGATCGCATTGGCAATATCTCAACCGTAGTTAGCGACTTAGCAAATCAGACTAATATGTTAGCACTAAATGCGGCTGTCGAAGCAGTGCGAGCCGGCGAACACGGCAAAGGGTTCGGAGTTGTCGCGTCAGAAATTCGCAAACTTGCCGATCGCAGTAAAAAATCTGCCGCACAAATAAATCTCTTAGTCGCCGATATTCAGCGCGCGATCAACTCAACAGTCATGGTGACAGACGAAGGAACTAAAACGGTAGAATCTGGCGTAAATATTGCGGAGGAAACTGCCGCAGCATTTGCTGGAGTAGCTGATGCAATTAACAACGTAGTTTTGAGTTCTCAGCAAATTTCGCTGAATGCCAAACAGCAAGCAATCGCGATCGAACAAGTGGTGGAAGCGATGAACTCTCTCAACCAAGCAGCAGCACAAACAGCTTGCGGTATCACTCAAACTAAAATTGGCACTCAAAAATTGAATGAAGCTGCTTTAGATTTAAAAGCAGTTGTTTAGCATAGTTATAAGTTCTGATAGTTTGAAAACAAAATTAAACAGTAAGTCTGTATTCTCAGCCCCGATACTCATTAGTCAATCCCAATTATTCAATCTAAAATCTAAAACGGTGCATCTCACGCAAGGCGAATATATCCGTAGGGGCGAAGCATGACCGCAGAAAATATGGGATTACAACTAATAACTTATATGCGGTCATGCTTCGCCCTCTTCAAAAACCAGATGCACCCATCTAAAATCTCAAGTCTCAAATGGTATGAGTCATTAATAATTATGAAAAACCAATGAAAAAAATGTCTTTAAGAATTAAAGCGATTGTTTTTGCGATCGCCCTCGGAACAATTCCCGTAATTTTAACTGGGGCAATAACTTTTTTCTTAGCCAATCAAAGTATCACTAGCTATGTAATTAATTATCAAGAAACGCGGGCGCTCGCTACTGCCAATGAAGTCAGCAATTTTATGTTAGAACGCTACCAAGATATCAAGCAACTAGCAAGATTAAGCATACTTAACGACCCCAGAGTCAGTCAAACGACTTCAACCATTCAAAAGGAAGCCATGTTAGATAAATATATAGAAGAAGACGAAGGCTACGACAGCATTGCAGTCGCCGATCTCAAGGGAAATACTATTTTGCAATCCCGTGGAGAAAAAATTGTAGATTTGGGAAAGCGGGACTATTTTCAGGAAGTAACAAAAACTAATCAGGCTGTAATTATGCAGCCTATAAAGTCAACAGACGGCAAATATGCCATTTTTACGGCGGCTCCGGTTGTGGATGTCAATACTAACGAAACTATCGCCGTCATCAGGACTCGCACGCCCATAACTTATTTAGAGCAGACTTTTAAGGAAACACAAAACAAGCTAACCAGAAGTTCTGAAGGATTAAAAAAAGAGGAATTCCATTTAATTGATGGCAATGGCAAGTTTTTTTCGGCAACAGAAGCTGAGCAGATCGGCAGAGATGCAGCCTCAGATTTTAGTGTTTTTGCCAAAATGCAAGCTAACAAAAAAATTGACAGTGCCATAGATATCGATCGCATTGATGGAGCTAAGCAATTGCTTACTTATGCTCCTATTGAAGCCTTAGAAAATATGCCAGAATTGGGCTGGAGCGTGATTATTGCTAACGATACAAAAGATGTATTTGCTCCCCAACAAGAGTTACTGTATACTTTGATATCAGGAGTTGGGTGCACTGCTGCTGTTGTTAGCGCGATCGCAATTTTTTTAGCGAGTCGAACTACTCGCTCGGTTAATCACATTGTACGGGCGATCGCCTCTTCTTCGTCCCAAATTGCTGTCACCATCGAACAGCAGAAGCGCATCGCCAGCCAACAACTATCTGCTGTCGATCGCACTGCGACTACAATGAACGAATTGAGCGAATCAAGCAAAGCTTGTGCCTCCGAAGCCGAAGCTGCCGCTTTTGGGGCAGTCCAAGCTCTTAAACTTGCAGCAGGAGGCAGTCAAGCAGTAGATAATACCTTGAAAGAAATGGCAACTTTGACAGAAAATGTCGGAGCAATTCAAAAACAAATTTTGCATTTAAGCGAGCAAACCGATCGCATTGGCAATATATCCAGTTTAGTCAGCGATTTAGCCAACCAAACAAATATGCTCGCCCTTAACGCTGCTGTCGAAGCAGTTAGAGCCGGTGAAAGCGGTAAAGGATTTGCTGTTGTTGCTAGCGAGATTCGCAAATTAGCCGATCGCAGCAAGGAATCTGCTAGCAACATCAATGCTTTAGTTGCAGAAATCCAGAAAGCTATTACTTTGACAGCAACAGTGACGGATGACGGCACAAAAACTGTAGAAAATGGAGTAAAAATTGCCCGAAAAACCGCAGACGCATTTGCTGGGGTTGCCAGGGCGATCGATCGCATTGCTGCAAACAGCAAACAAATTTCCGTCACATCGAAAAACCAGGCGATCGCCATTCAGGATGTAGTTGAATCCGTCAACTCTCTTCACCTCGCCACTCAAGAAACTGCCGCCAGTATTTCTCAAGTCAAACTCGGCATTGTTCAACTAAACCAAGCAGCCCAAAATCTCAAATCAGCAGTGTAGTTGAAGGAAGTAAGATTTATTTATTACTGATTAGCGATTATCGATTACCAATTAGCAATTAGCCACTCCCCATGATTAATAAATTTTTCAGAAAAATTCAAAACCGACTGCTACTGCTTTTAATTTTAAGTACCTTGATTCCAGTATCTCTTGTTGGCTGGTATGGAATTTCCTCTTCCGAAGCAGCACTCCAAACCTTAGCCTTAACTAATCTTACTGAAAGTGTCACATCCAGCGGAGAGCAAATAGTCAACAAACTAGAAAATATCAGTTACGATGTTTTATTCTTCAGCAAATCTCCTGCTCTTCAAGGAATAATTAAAGCTAGAGATGGAAATGGAGCAGACAAAGAAACTAATTCAACTTATCAAAATTGGGTCGATCGAATGCAAATCACATTTGCATCAATGATGGCAATTAAGCAATCTTATATGCAATTGCGTTATATAGATGAGAATGGCAACGAACTCGTGCGCGTAAATTCTGACGGCCAAACGCTCAAAATAGTTCCAACTTCAGAACTACAAAATCAGGCTCATAGGGATTACTTTTACTTAACTATGAAGCTAAAACCGGGCGAAATTTATGTGTCTCAATTCAATCTCAATCAGGAGCGCGGTAAAATAGAAATTCCTTACAAGCCAACCATTCGTCACGCCACTCCTGTTTTTAATACCAAAGGAGAAAGAAAAGGCATTTTGATTGCCAATTCTTTGGGAAAGAATCTGATTGATATAGTTAAAAACATGAATCATGATAATTCAGAGAAAGGTTTTATGTTAAATCAAGATGGTAGCTACATCTACCATCCCACTTCTAAAAAAGAATGGGGTTATGAAACAAAAACGAATGAAAATGTCCAAAAAGATTATGTGGCAGAGATAGTGACACAAATACTTTCTGGTGGCAAAGGCAATATTGACCTCGGCGATCGAGTGATTAGCTATGATACAGTTTTTCTTAGTAAAGAAAACAACAACAAATTTATTGTGATTGTGAATCAAGCACCTAAATATTCGCTGTTTGCTTCTATTTTTATTCTTAAAAAAATAGCTACTTTTATTGCTGTATTGTCCCTGGGTACTGTTCTGGGATTAGGATTTTTGGTGCTGCGACAACTAATTAAGCTGATTCGAGGATTGATCTATCAAATATCGTCATTCTCTATGCAAATATTATCTAATATGAATGAGCAGGAGCAAGTCGTCGGCCAGCAATTTCTGTCAGTCAATGAAACAACTGCAACCTTAGAACAATTGGGCATATCTTCTCGGGAGACAGCCGAGCAAGCTGAGGCTGTTGCCGTCGCCGCTCGCCAAGCTTTAACCCTCGCGCAAGAAGGAACTCAAAAAGTTGAAGAAACTCTCAATCAAATGCTGAGTCTTAGACAAGCTGTGGCAGCAATTTCTCAGCAAAATCAGCGCCTGGGGGATAGCACAAGTCAGATTGGCAATATCTCGACTTTGGCAAATTTAGTTAGCGATTTAGCCACTCAGACAAATATGCTGGCTCTTAACGCGGCTGTGGAAGCTGTCAGGGCTGGTGAGTATGGCAAAGGTTTTGCGGTGGTAGCCAGCGAGATCCGTAAATTAGCAGATGAAAGCCAACAAGCGGCGCAAAAGATTAATGGTATTATTCCAGAAATTAAGGGCGCGATCGACTCGACGGTGAAAGCAACGGAAGAAAGCCGCAAAACAGTCGCGGCAGGGGTGAAAACAGCGCAGGATACAGCAGAAGCTTTTACGGGGGTTCGGGAAGCTTGCAATCTGGTGTTTGCTAGCAATCAACAAATTTCTTTGAATATTAAACAGCAGGCGATCGCGATCGGGCAAGTAGGTGATGAAATGAACTCTCTCAACCGCACTGCATCTCAAACTATCAGCGGCATTACTCAAGTCAAAGTAGGCACTCAAAAACTTAATGAAGCTGCTTTAACTCTTAAGTCTATAGTGTAAGAAGGAAGTTAGGCAACGGATTGTGTAACGGATGTCAAGGATAAAATTACCGATTACCGATGACTAATTACCGATGGATGACCAATTACCAATTCCTAATTCCTAATTACCAATTACCAATTCCCAATTACCAATTACCAATTACCAATTACCAATTCCCAATTCCCAATTCCCAATTACCAATTACCAATTACCAATTACCAATTACCAATTACCAATTACCAATCCAATTACCAATTACCAATTCCCAATTACCAATTACCAATTACCAATTACCAATTACCAATTACCAATTACCAATTACCAATTACCAATTCCCAATTACCAATTACCAATTACCAATTACCCATTACCAATTACCAATTACCCATTACCAATTACCAATTACCCATTACCCATTACCACAAACACCTATGATAATTGAAGATGAAGAACTTCGAGATGTATTTAAAATTGCTAGTGAAGAACACTTGCAGAAACTAGACGATGGATTGCTGTACTTGGAACAACACCCCGGGGACTCAGCTAAGTTAGAAGAATTGCTGCGGGAAACTCATTCTCTTAAAGGCGATGCTGGGATGTTGGCGGTAAAAAATGTAGCATCTTTAGCTCATCAAATAGAGCATATTTTGGGAGGTGTCAAGCGGGGAGAGACTCAACTAACTTCAGAAATTAGCGATCGACTTTCGCAAGGTTTAGACGCCATCCGCAAACTCGTTGACGAAGCCGTGACTGGTCAAGATTCCGGTGTCAATACTTTTTACGTGCTCGCTAGCATGATGGGTGCTTCTAACAAGCCCCTGCCCGCCGTCCCCATAGCAGATCCAGAATCTTCAAAGGTACCAGAAGAAGAATTTATACAAACGCAACTTATTGATTCGTCTACTGCGGAACCCGAAACAAATAGTGAAACTTATTCCGCCACTAATTTAGATAAAAATTATTCTTTTTCGACTCTACAATCCGAGCAAGAATTGTTGCTCCAATCTCACAACTTGCGTGGGGCTTCTGCCCCCGCTACTGCATCGGCTTCCCAACCCGCTGTTAGCAGTTCTTCAAGTTCGTCTTACCGCATCGAAACAATTCGCGTTGCTACCAAAAATTTAGACGATTTAATGACTCAAGCTGGTGAACTTACTGTTACAAAAACTCGGTTAGTACACCGACTTGCTGATATCGAAAAACTGACAAATTTGTGGGAAAGTTGGAGCAGAGAAGCTTTTATAAATCGCTTGGCTTTTCATCAGATAGAATCGGACAAAAATGCTTTTCAACAAAATGCCCTCATCATACAGTTACAGAATTATTACCAGCGTACAGAAGAACGTTTAGAACGTCTGGGAACTCTAGTAAATAGATTGAAAAATCGAGTTGATGAAGATACTGCAAGACTCGAATTAATTGCGGAAGAGTTGGAATCAGGAATTCGCACTCTCAGACTGCTGCCTTTGTCTACTATTTTTAATCTATTTCCACGAGCAGTTAGAGACTTGGCTAAGCGGGAAGGGAAAGAGGTTAAATTAGTCATTGAAGGTGGGGAAACTCGAGCTGACAAACGCATTCTAGAAGAAATGAAAGACCCTTTAATGCACCTGATTCGGAATGCGATAGATCACGGAATTGAGACGCCAGCCGATCGCGAAAAGCTCGGCAAGCATCCCGCAGCTACTCTCCGAATTAAAGGCTACCATACTGCTAGCAATATTATTATTGAAGTTGCTGATGATGGTCGGGGGCTGAATCTCGATCGCATTAAACAAACTGCTGTCAAACGCAACATCTGCACGCCGGAAGAACTGGCGGTGATGACAGAAAGCCAAATTCAATCGCTGATTTTTGCTGCGGGTTTTTCAACCAGAACATTTGTTACTGAAATCTCTGGAAGAGGGGTAGGTTTGGATGTAGTTAGGACTAATGTTGAAGCATTAAAAGGTCGCATTCAAGTTGAATCAGATCTCGGGAAAGGATGCACTTTTCGCCTGCAACTAAGTACGTCTTTAGCTACTGCTAATGTATTAATATTAGCGGTTGATGGTATTGCTTATGCGCTGCCAGTCGAGTTTATTGAAACTGCAATATTAGTCCGCTCTTCGGATGTTTTTTCTCTCGAAAGCAAGGCGACGGTGATTTTAGACTCTCAGCCTTTGTCAGTTGCTTATTTGGCAGATTTACTAGAATTAAATGATACAGATTGGTTGCACAATAATCGGGAGTGGAGACAGGAAAGTTGGAGAGAATTCAAGAGAAATACAGAGGTAGAATCGGTGAATCATAATTCTCGGAAAATGCCTTGTATTGTTTTGAAAGTTGGGGAGGAAAGATTGGGATTATTTATAGATGCTTTGATTGACGAACAGGATGTGGTGATTAAACCTCAAAGTCAATTGCTAAAACGGGTGCGAAACGTTTCTGGTGCAACGATTCTGGGGACGGGGGAAGTTTGTATGGTGCTCAATCCCCACGATTTGATAAAATCTGTACGCAAGCAAGTTTTGTTGGGTGGGGTTGGGGGTGCCCGATCGCCAATTGAGACAGTCAGCCGAAAACAAGTTATACTTTTAGCAGAAGATTCGATCGCTACCCGCACTCAAGAAAAGCGCATTCTGGAAGGTGCAGGTTATGAAGTGGTGACAGCAGTGGACGGGTTGGATGCTTTCAATAAATTAAAAACTCGCTATTTTGATGCTCTGATTTCTGACGTACAAATGCCTAATTTGGACGGCTTGGGACTGACTATTAAAATTCGTCAGCTAAAAGAATACAGTGAGTTACCGATTATTTTGGTCACATCTTTGGCGTCTGATGAAGATAGAAAAAGAGGAGCTGATGCTGGCGCTAATGCTTATATTCCTAAAGGTACTTTCAATCAAGATGTATTAATCGAGACTTTGAAAAGGTTAGTTTGATTGTCAGAGGGGAAGGGAAGAGGGGGACAGGGGGAGAGGGGGACAGGGGAAGAGGGGGAGAATTACCCATTACCCATTACCCATTACCCATTACCCATTACCCATTACCCATTACCCATTACCCATTACCTAAAAAAATCTAAAATCTAAAATCTAAAATGGTATGATGTTGTCGCCCATTAAAGTATTGTTAGTAGAAGATTCCCCAGTAGCTACGATCGTTCTCAAGCGCATTTTGGATGCTTCGCCAGAAATCCAGGTTGTCGGAACGGCTTCTAACGGGTTAGAAGCCCTAGAATTAATCCCGAAACTTCAACCGGAAGTCATCTGTACGGATTTGAATATGGCACAAATGAACGGGTTAGAGTTCACGCGGGAAGTGATGAAAAAATACCCGCGACCAATTTTAATAATTAGTGCTTCTGTACAAGCAAAGGATACTCAAAATGTATTTGAATTAATGAAAGCAGGTGCATTAGATGTTTTTCCGAAACCCATTGGCGGGTTGGCGTCTGATTACGATCGCCTGGGGAATGAATTAATCGCTAAAGTTAAAGTGTTGTCGGGAGTTAAAGTATTTACGCGACATCAAAGGCTTGGAGGAATCGAAACAGCCGAGGGTCGCCCAAGCAAAAAAAATTATCAATTACCAATTCATAATTACCAATTATCTAGCAAAAATCTCAATTCTCAAACTATTAAGTTATTGGCTGTTGGCGCGTCTACAGGCGGGCCGCAAGCGCTACACTCGATTATTTCTAAGTTTCCGGCTAATTTGCCAGTACCGGTGATTTGCATCCAGCATATCAGTGAAGGATTTTTGCAAGGATTGGTTGACTGGTTGGGTTTTGAATCTAAACTGCCGGTGAAAATAGCGGGTTTTGGGGAATTTCCACAAGCTGGGATTGTTTATTTCCCGCCAGAAAAACGTCATTTAGAATTGGATGCTCAAGGGCGTTTTATTTATTCTGAAGCTGCTCGTGAAGCGGGACATTGCCCCTCTGTAACGGTAACATTTAAGTCAGTTGCTAGTTTTTATGGTCGCGGGGCTGCGGGAGTGTTGCTAACAGGAATGGGGCGAGATGGTGCTGAGGGTATGTTGGCGATCGCCCAAGCCGGCGGTTTGACTATTGCTCAAAATGAGGCTAGTTGTGTTGTGTTTGGAATGCCAAAAGAGGCGATCGCCCTCGGTGCGGCCCAGCACGTTTTACCCGTCAGTGCGATCGCTCCTTTACTGTTGGCGAAATTAAAAGTTTAGGACAAGCGGGAGAATATAGCAGATCGGACGTAAGGTTGAAACCGCTTCTATATAAACGATGTCCGCCGGACGCCGACTGAATAGAATAACATAAAACGTAATTTAAACGGTCTGAGCTTCAACCCGCGGAGGCGGGTTTTGCTGGTATAGACGCGGTTTCAACCGCGCCCGTCTTCTTTTATGATTTGATATTGATAAACTTACCAATTACTTCGCGCAACTTGTCAGCATCAAAGGGCTTAGTTAAATACTCGGTTGCTCCTGCCAAACGCCCCTGTACTTTATCAAATGCTCCATCTCTGGCTGTCAGCATCACGATCGGCAAATTCTGAAACTGAGGCAAGCTTCGCACCGTGCGGCAGAGCTCCAATCCGTCAATCCCAGGCATCGAAACATCGAGCAACAAAACCGAAATTTGTTCGTGATAAATTGTTGACAAAGCATCAACTGCATTGTCTGTCACGAGAACTCGAAACTCTTTGCTTAAGGCTTGTTTGACCAGTCCTTGCATGACGACGCTATCATCAACTGCCAAAATAGTTGGTACTTGACTGCTAGTTGCAGACATATTCTTCTCCCGGTTTATTTATAGTTCTTGAAAATAGAAAACATAATTCCCGCCGTCAGTCGATTGTAGATTGTAGATTTTAGATTGACTGTTCCAGATGAATCTGGGAGCTTGAACTTGAGTCTAAAATTGCGATCTCGACCCTCAAAATTGTCGGCAAGCAAGTATCGGTTTTTGGGTGGGTCATTTTTCAAGAGTGCCTTCGGATAAATAGTGCCCAACTCCGTTGGAGCATTAGCAGAAACTTCACCCCTGTTTTTTTGACCTCAAACTCGAAAAAACAGATTGCCCGAGGGGTCGATCGGCGATGACAACAGTTGCAAAATCTGCATCTCAACCGTCAAACCCTTGATGGTGGAGTTTGAACAACTATTGTTACAAAGTTTAACATTTTCGGTGTTTGTGTAGTCGCTCTCCTAACTTTTGTTGAGTTGCCTGTGCAACAGCCCGGTAAACCGTACTGGTATTGTGGCACAAACCAATTATTTTAATCTACCAGCAAGCCTGCTACCCACGATTAGATCTGTCTGTTAAAATACTATTAAACTTATTAAGAAATTCTCTGTAAGCTATCCGCCATAGATTTTTGAAGGGTGCTTCGTCCCCACGGAGGCTCTTAGATTCACCCAGCCTCTGGCACATCAAAAGCATAGTCAACTCGAAGTATAATTTCTAGAGTATTAGATCTGCGGTGCTCTAACTCCCATAAATCAAAAGTTTCCATGTCAGTCAAGAGGTTGGTCTGAGTTTGGTGCCAGCAGCCTGTGTTCGACTTGCGATCGCAGTCTCCCGGGACAAAATTCATGGCTCGTTTTTCTCCTCGGCCAGTATTGATTAGGGCGGTTGCCAGCAACTAGATGGGCACTTATACATGATGAAAGCACCCTTGCCTCTTGGTAAAACAGTGTTCGATCTCGATCGCACCGACTTGTATCAACTTCTGGGTTCCGATCCAGAGGCTTGCTTTGACGATTTGGTAGGCTTGGCCGCCAGGATGAGCGGAACTCCTATTGCTTTTTTGAGTTTGATTGATGCCTCCGGCCACTGGTTGAAGTCGCAGCTAGGTATCGATCGAACTTTGGCACACCGTTACCTGAATTTTTGCGATCGCTGCTATATCGACCAAACTCCCGCACAGTTGGGCGCGAGTTCCAACTCTAACTCGGAATTTGACCGGGACATTCCCCTACAAAAACCTGCGGTTGCGGCGGCAGATGCGATCGCACCCTTTGCAAATTCCTGCAATAAACCGCCTGCCATCATTGTCCGAGACGCTTCCACAGACGTGCGATTTGCCCAGCATCCGCTAATTGTTTCTTACCCCTTCATCAAATTTTACGCTAGCATCCCAGTCGTCACCTCAGATGGGCAGATGCTGGGCGCGATCTGTGTCATGGATTTCGTACCTAAAGGCTTGACAAAAAATACGATTGATGGTATTGAGATTTTAACTCGGCAAGTTGCGAGTTTGGTGGAGCTGCGGTGGCAATTAGTCAAAGCCAAGAAAGAGGTGGCAGAGGTAGAAGATATCGCTTCACAGGGCCAGCAAATCTCGGAGTTAGCTCGATCGAACCAGGAGTTTTTCTGGGCAGTACAGACTTCAGAGAAGGACACAAGAATATTCCCAACAAAAAAGCTGCCGGTGCTCGAAACAGGCAAATCTCAGGATTTGCGGGAAACTTCAGCGGGCATGAGGCGCGATCGCGATCCCAAACAAATTCCCGAAATAGTGACAGAGGGGCAATCAATGGCAGACTTGCTACAGGAGCGATCGCGCTTGGCAATGCTGCAAGCTAAAGTTGGTGCAGCTCTCGGACAAGGCGGGACAATACCGGCCACCCTCAACCGCTGCACCGACGCAATGGTAGACCATCTCGACGCCACAGCAGCCAGCATCTGGACGTTCAACCCGCAGATAGAGCGGTTAGAATTGCAGGCCGATTCAGGAGTCAGCAGCCAAGATTGGGAACGGCTAATAGAAGATTGGCTGCGAGAAGAAACGGGAAAACTCGAAACGGCTCCTCTGTGCTTGCTGTCGAACCCGTCCCTCTGCGCCATTGCCTATCCCCTGATTGTGGAGGAACGACTGGTGGGAGTGATGGCTGTATGCAGCAGCGCTGCTGCCACGGAGGGGGCGCTAGAAGTTCTGGGGTGGATGGCTAATGCCATTGGCGTGGCGATCGATCGTGTCAAGGCCCGAGAAGAATTGTTGAGCCGCCGGGAAAGTCTGCTGTTTGGCCTCGCCAGTCAGATGCGGAATTCTCTAGACCTCGACAAAATTTTAGATACGGCTGTTAATGAAATTCACAGCTTGTTGCAGGTTGACCAGTGCTACTTTTTGTGGTATTCAGTATCGCGGCAGGGGCAGCCGAGTTTTGCGATTACCCACGAGGCGGCAAATCCTGAACTCACAGATCTGCTCGCAGAATATCCGATCGCACAAGTAACGCTACTAGCCGAGAAAATTCGCGATCGCCAAACGCTCCGCATCGGCGACACTGCCACAGCAGCCTGCATAGATTCCGCCACGCGAGCTTTTTTAAGGGGTGTCGGGATCGTTTCTAAGCTGCTGCTGCCGCTCAAGACTCACTCCGGTCAAATGGGGGCGATAGTTTGCAATCATTACAGCAGCCGTTCCTGGGCGGCAAGCGAGGTAGAATTGCTGCAAGCGGTGGTGGATCAACTGGCGATCGCGATCGACCAAGCCGAACTTTACGCCCAAACTCGGGCGGCAGCCTTAGCAGCTCAAACTCAAGCCCGACAACTGACTGAAACTTTGCAGAGTTTGCAGCAAAAAGAAGCTCAGCTCATTCAAAACGAAAAAATGTCCTCTCTCGGTCAAATGGTTGCCGGCGTCGCCCACGAAATTAACAATCCGGTTAATTTTATTTACGGCAACTTGACTTATTGCGAGCAGTACATGAAAGATCTGCTGGCTTTGCTGCGCTTGTATCAAAAGCACTACCCCGAACCTTGCGAGGAAATTCTCGACAAAAGCGAAGAAATCGATGTGGATTTCGTAGTGCCAGATTTGCTGAAAATTCTTTCTTCGATGGAGATGGGAGCCGAACGCATCCGGCAAATTGTCCTTTCCCTGCGGAACTTCGCGCGGCACGACGAAGCCGAGAAGAAGCCGGTGGACATTCACGAAGGGATTGACAGCACGCTGCTGATTTTGCACAGCCGCTTGAAGTCAAACGGGCCAATACCGGGAATTAAGGTAATTAAAGACTACGGCGACTTGCCGAAGGTAGAATGCTATCCCGGACAGCTCAACCAAGTATTTATGAATATTTTGGGAAATGCGATCGACTCCTTGGAAAATCAGCCCGCACCCAAGACGATCGAAATCTCGACGGCGGTGGTGTCCCAAGACTCGGATCGAGGTGAGTCACGAAAGTCGATCGGTAAACTTGTGCTGATTCGGATTCGGGACAGCGGGCCGGGATTGGCCGAAAAAGCTAAATTGTGCTTGTTTGACCCTTTCTTTACCACTAAACCAGTGGGCAAAGGCACGGGACTCGGCTTGTCCATTAGCTACCAGATTGTGGTGGAAAAACACGGCGGCAGTTTGAAGTGTATCTCAGAACCCGGACAGGGAGCGGAGTTCTGGATTGAGATCCCGCTGTCTCGCCCCGCTGCTGTCAAAGAATAAACTGGCGGGCGATCGGTTTGGCAAACATTTTTTAAACTTTATTGTGAAAGTGCTTGACAGATTCTGGTGTTTGAGTGTTAATATGATAAAGGTTAAGACGTTGGGGCGTCGCCAAGTGGTAAGGCAGCTGGTTTTGGTCCAGCCATTCAGAGGTTCGAATCCTTTCGCCCCAGTTAAATAGTTTTTAATGTTTTCGATGAAAGGGCGGTTGAAACCGCATCTACACAGGCAAAACCCGCCTCCGCGGGTTGAAGAGTGGGTCGTTAAAATTACCTTATCCTCTCTTAGTCCACAGAGGCGGACATAGTTTGTATAGACGCGGTTTCAACCGTACATGCGCTCTGCTAATTGCTGGGCCCGCGAGCATTTAATCGATCGAATACGTATCGAGAAATTGCCGGAAATGCTGTTTCGTCCTTGGTATAAGCCACATCGTCTGCGAAAACGACCAAGATGTAAATCGCGCGATCGTCTAAAGTTCTGACAAAAGCCGCTTCGCTGCGGGATTTGGAAGTATAGCCAACTTTGGAACCAAAATAAATATTAGTTGGTAAAGACTCGCCGAGAAATCCTTTTATTGAGTTGCTAGGGTCATTTTTCCAGGCTTTAGGGTCTAAATCTCTCGTCAGCAAGTAAGCCATTTTGCGGCTGGCGAGACTAGAAACAGCTTGCCTAGTATAGATTTCATATATTAATCTGCCGGCTTGGTCAGTAGTTGCTTGATTGCGAATCGGCACAGAATCATCGCCCCGCAATTGCAAATCGCGACCGACAGGACCTTCTTGCCTTAAATAGTATATGGGATAATTTTTGGTGCTTATACGAATATCATTGTAGCCTGCTGACTGGAAAAATGTGTTAATTTGCCTGCGCTTTTGCAGCCATGTTTGCAACTCTTCTCCTCCGAGCCGTCCGCCGGATTTTGTATCGGTGATTTTGTCTAAAATCCTGCTGGCAGCATCGTTGTTGGAGATGCGAATCATTTGTTCTAAGTCGTTTTTAAATGCAGATTCTCTTTCCGTAATCATGCCTTTTTCTATAGCTGAGTAAAAGGCTGCCATCCAAAATAACTTGGCAACGCTAGCAGGAAATCTGAGAGTTTGATTTTGATATCCGGCGAAGGTGTGATTTTTGGGATTGCTGACATCAAACAAGCTAATTGATAGCTTATCTGCTGGTAATCCTTGGCTGGTGGCAATGTTCACAGCTTCATCAACAATCCCTTGCAATTCTTGAGAATAAACTGGATTGGGAGGTGTTTTGATGTTGTAGGTGAAGGTAGGATCGCTTTTACTATCGACTACATTTTGGGATGTTGGAATTGTCGGTGGCGAGATAGCCTCTTGAGACAATATGACGGGTGGTTCTGGGGCGCGGCGAGTTCTGAAGGGGATTGTCAGGAGCCAAAAAAACGCGATCGCCCCCGCAATTAAACACAAAATGTTGCGGTATTTGAGCCGAGACAATTTTGCCCTCAGTCGCCGGCGAGATGGCGCTGGACGATCGGTGATGAGGCGTCGGGGTTCAACTGGACGATCGCCGCTGATTTGCCGTCGAGGTTGGACTGGACGATCGCTAATTTGCCGTCGTGGCTCAACTGGACGATCGCTGATTTGCCGTCGTGGCGCGACTGGACGATCGCTAATTTGGCGTCGGGGCGCGACTGGACGATCTGTGATGACGCGTCGGGGCGCGACTGTACGATCGGTGATGAGGCGTTGGAGCCAGATTGAGATTTGGAGCCAGATTGGGCGTTGGAGCAAGATGAGGCGTTGGAGCCAGATTGAGATTTGGAGCCAGATGAGTCGTTGGAGCGAGATGAGGCGTTGGAGCCAGATTGGACGATCGCCGATCGGGCGTCGGGATTGGATAGGACGTTGGGGTTTGACTGGGCGATCGCTGCTTGCGCGTCGGGATTGGACTTGAGGCTCGCTGCTTGGGCGTCGGGGCTGGATGGGGCGTTGGGGCCCGATTGGGCTGCGTCGGCGGTCTACTTGCATTACAGTGTTTTGGTATCAAACTCGCAGGATCAGTTTATCAGGACATCGGGGTTTAAAACCCCGTCCTAAAAGGACGGCTTTAATTGTAAATCTTTGTTGCAACACCAGTCAGTTTTGTGCTAGGAGGTCTAGCATAAGAAAGGAGGTAAATGCTATGCTAGTTTTTGAGTTTAAAGCCTACGGAAATAAGAGTCAGTTTGCCGCAGTAGATGAAGCAATTCGTACAGCTCAATTTGTCCGAAATAGTTGTTTGCGCTATTGGATGGACAACCGGAAAATAGATAAGTACGACTTAAATAAATACTGTGCGGTACTGGCGCATGAATTTCCGTTTGCCGACGAACTTAACTCTCAAGCTAGACAAGCTAGCGCCGAACGAGCCTGGTCTGCTATCTCCCGATTTTACGAAAACTGTAAGAAAGGAATTCCTGGTAAAAAAGGATATCCAAAATTCCAGAAAGATTGTCGCTCAGTTGAGTATAAGTCAACTGGATGGAAACTGGCAGAAGATCGAAAGTCAATCAAGTTTACCGACAAAAAGGGAATTGGCAAGCTTAAACTAAAAGGAACGCGCGACTTACATTTCTACTCCTTCAACCAAATCAAACGGGTGAGATTGGTGAAACGGGATTCGGGCGTATACGTTCAATTCTGTATTGATGTTAACCGAAAAGAAAACATAGAACCCTCTGGAAATACCATTGGGTTAGACGTAGGACTAAAGGAATATTACACCGATTCCAACGGAGTGATGATTGAAAATCCGAGATTTCTCCGCAAAGGCGAAAAAGTCCTCAAGCGTTGTCAACGTCGTGTTTCCCGAAAAGTTAAGAGTTCAAAGAATCGAGGCAAAGCTAGACAGATTTTAGGAAAACGCCACCTCAAAATAAGTAGGCAGCGCAAAGACCATGCAATCAAACTTGCGCGGTGCGTAGTTCAGTCAAACGACTTGATAGCCTATGAAGATTTGAGGATTAAAAATATGGTGAAAAATCACTGTTTGGCTAAGTCTATTAACGATGCTTCTTGGTATCAGTTCCGGATCTGGCTTGAATATTTTGCCAAAGTATTTGGGAAAGTAACGGTTGCGGTAAATCCGCAGTATACTAGCCAAGAATGCTCTAGCTGCGGTGCAATTGTCAAGAAAACGCTATCTACTAGAACACACGTTTGTCAGTGTGGTTGTACGCTCGATAGAGATTTCAATGCAGCTAGAAATATCCTCAGGAGAGGATTAGGTACGGTAGGGCATACCGGAACCTTTGCATTAGATGCAAGCAACGCTTTGGGAGATGAGTCCTCTACTTTAACTGGAGAAATCCTGTTTAAGTAAGTCATGTCGTAGATCAAAGAATCCCGCGGTACGGCCGGGGAGTGTCAAAATAGGGCGGTGTCTAATAGAATTTTAGATTTTAGATTTTAAATTTTAGATGTGGAATAACTGATTGTATAAGGGTTTGGAACTTGCCAACAGTTGCATTATTTTTTGAAACGGGTCTACACTTTCGTCAATTTAATCTACCTGCTAGGCTGATTAAGAGTTCGAGTAATCGTAAAGATTTCAGGATAGCACTGAGTTGAAGCAAAATCCTTGGGAAAACATGAGAAATTTTTGGAGTCTGGCTGTTTTGGGATTTGCGATCGCCTGGGTGAATAATTATTTGATACCTGATGTTTGGGCATTGCAGTCTCAACCTGCTGTCGCTGTTGTCGATCGACAAACAGAAGCACGCGGCCCGGATGTAGTGGCTGAGTCGATCGCAGACAGCGAAAATCGGGAACCCAAAAATAAGCAAAGTGTTTCTAGTTTGCTCAGTCTGTTTCGGGACTTGAACAACTTACCTGAAATTCCGTATTCCCAATGGCTAGAAGTGCTGGCGAGACGACCAGACTCAGAGAATACTGCGACAGAAACCGCTATACTACCCGAAGACATAGCACGTTTTGAAAAGATTGTACAGTATGCCAAACAGGAAAATTTGCCCGATCGCCCGATCGGACAAATCATCCAGGCGATCGGCGATAACTTCCAAGGATTGCCCTACGTCGAGGGTTTGCTGGACAAATCCGGCGAAGAAAAGTTGATCGTAACGTTGAATAAATTTGATTGCGTTTTGTTTGTAGAGACGGTTTTGGCTATTTCCCGAGGCGTAGCAGTAAAAGATTACGAATATCAAAATTTTGTAAATCGCATAGAAGAACAACGGTATTTAAACGGTAAAATGAACGGCTATTGCAGCCGGCTGCACTATTTTTCAGAATGGATTAAAGACAATCAAAAACGGCAAACCGTAGAAAACATTACCGCTCAATTGGGCGGAGTGCCGATGAATAAAACACTAAATTTCATGAGCCAGCACCGCAGCAGTTACCCGCAAATGGTAAAAGATGAAGCAACTTATCAGTGCATAGTCAGCCAAGAAGCAGAATTAGCCAAAACTACGGTTAATTACATCCCGACAAATCGGATCAAAAGTGTTTATTCCCAGTTAAAGCCTGGGGATATTGTGGCGGTAGCCACGGATGTTAAAGGATTGGATGTCACCCACACAGGTTTTGTGTACAGGAATGCAGACGGGAATCTCGGCTTAATTCACGCTTCGCCGGCTGGGGCTGTGACAGTTGCTTACGACTTGCAGAGATATATTAGCAGAGTCGAAAGTGCGATCGGCATTGTAGTTGCTAGAGCAAAAACACCTAATCCAATTCGTTCGTAGTGAGGACTTCAGTCCGCATTCATGAAGGACTGAAGTCCTCACTACAAACCATATCGAAGTTTGACAAAAAATCAAATTATCTAAATTTCCGCTTCAGCCCTACCACCAAAACCCACCCCAAAGTACATCCCAAAATATAGCCAATAAAATCCTCCCACGAAAAGCCACTACCCAGAAACAAACGCCCAAATAATGTAGCGCGAATAGCTTGCAAAAAAGGAGGTTTCCACAGTTGGCTAAATTCAATGAGACAGTTAAAAATGAAAACTCCCCAGGCAATTTTAGTCGGAGAAACTTGGGGAAACATGAAAACAATTAGCAGAATCAAGAAAATTTGGTAGAGAAAATCACCAAAATAATCATTAAAAAACTCTCGCCCCGGCCCGGAATAGAATTCGCTGCTTAAACCGACAATCAAAATAGGGATGATAGTCAATAAAAGAGCAACTCGATAGTTAAAAAAGCGATGCGCGCGATTAAAAGGTGATGCCATTTTAGGTATTAATAGTAGGGTGCGTCAGTTGGCACAATTTTAGATACCCATTGAAAATCTCTGTGCCGATCCACCGTACAACTATTGACTACTCGCCAAGAATCGAACATAATATTATTCATCAAATCAGTTATTATTGAACAAGTTCGCTGCGAGATACCTTACTACTTCTAGCAGGATTTGGCGTTAATTCCGGTGGCGAAACTTGAACGCTTCCCCATTCAGTCAAAAAGCTTTTCAACAAAACCTCTTGCTGAGTGCGAAATGCCTCGACATTTGCCCCTCGATTCATAATCACAAACCACACGGTTTCTTGTTTTTGAGTGGGTAGCGCTCCGCCCAAAGCGCTAACATTATCCAACGTGCCAGATTTGACTACTGCTAACTTTGGTAGCGCCCGTTCTGATAGTATTCCTTTATCTTTGCCAACTACTGTTAAGACATCAGCAACTGTCATGTTGTAAGGTTGCAGGTAGCGTTCTAAAGCTATAAATAACCCGCAGGCCGCTCTAGGAGAAATGCGATTGTCGTCGCTCAATCCGGAACCGTTGACGAGTTGAATTTCTGCGGGAGGAACTCCAGTTGCTGCTGCTGCTTTTTGCGCGACTGTTTTGGCGCCACCAACAGTATCAGCTAGCATATCTGCCATGAGATTGTTGCTGTACTGATTCATTTTTTTGATAAGTTCGGCGAGGGGTAAAGAATAATGTTTGGCTAAGGGTACGGCGCTGGGACGTGCTGGCAAAACTTTGACAGTACCATCAATTACTATTTGGGGTTTCGGTGTATTGGGAGGAAGTGTTTGATACTGGGCTGCGGCTTCGCCCGGCCAGATTTCACTGTTCAATGCTTGTTTGAGCAATTCTCCTGATTTAAGGGGATTTAATTCAAAGTTCATGTAAAATTTACCGACAATAATTAAAGTGCCAGTGACTCGTTTGATGCCTTTTTTATTTAAGATGTTACCGAGGGCGATCGCCTCTTCCCACACAAACAACGGATCTTCGCTGCCCTCAATCACTAAATCGCCTTTTAATACACCGTCTTTGATGGTGCCGTTGGTACTAATTTCGGTGATAAATTGATGTTCCGGCCCAAATTGTTGCAGCGCTACCAGAGATGTTGCTACTTTGGTAATGGAAGCGGCTGACAGAGGAACTGTACCTTGATGATTGGCGAGTAATGTATTGCCCGATTGCATCCAGATGCCTTGGTCTTCTTTGGCAGAACCTTGGGCCGTCAATGCGTTGAGATATTGCTGGATTTTGGTATTTGTGGCGGTTTCGGGATTGTTGAGAGAGACTGTTAACGGCTGATTTGGTTTAACTGGCGGCGGGGAAGATTCGGCTACAGGAGAGGGAGTTGCAAGTTGGGGTGATTCGGTAGCGGCGCATCCGGTGATAATTGTGAGAAGGGCGATCGAGCTTACAGCACTCAAGTAGCGATTTTTCAGCATTACCTTAATCTTTTCCATCAAATTTACCATCATCTTTCGGCATACCCGATGGAAAGTTTAGCATTAGTCCGCGCGTCTTCCTTCTGGGATCTTTCTTCGCGAACTTAGCGTCTTCTTGCTTTCTTTAAATATAGATATCTTGGAAATGCTTCGGGATTTGATCTTCAGCGCCTGGGGTTCTCACCCCAGGCCGATCGCAATCGCAAATTCTCGGTAAACTGGTTTATCCAGCCATACTGCCCATACTCCCCATACTCAGGGGCACCATTTCGCCGTGCATCGTCAGGCCTAATAACATCGGCTCATTAACTCGAATCAACTCTCCTGTAAGGGCGCAGCGTTCCTCCTGCTGTGCTGTGGCGTTAATGCTGGCTCGAATATCCGATCGACAAAACATCTGACGATACTCTCCAGACTTCTGCTGGACGTAATTCCAGAGCAAATCTCGAATCAAAGCTTGATAGCCTTGATTGCCAGCGAGCTCTTTGAGTCTCTCCTTGAGCTCTCTTTCCAATCGAATGCTGGTGACTTCCATTTCGGTGGTTGAGGTTCTAGGTAGGGTATGCATAATTTTTCTCCGTGACGGGTGGACATATCTGTAATATCAGTGTAGTATGTTTAAAGCTAGATTTAAAGGTCTCAGATCACTTTCTGCCTACTGTGAAATTTTTCCCCACCTACTCTACTTATCAACTCAAGTGCGATCGCCCCAGGGGTCGCGCTGAGTCCTCACGGCAAGTCTTTATGACAGGTTTGCTAACCCCTACAGCGACCTCGTGGGCTGGGACAAGCCCAATTAAACCCGGTTATAGTGGATTAGGACTAATTTCAGAAATTAATTACAACGAGGTAGACCGGGACGGTCTGGGAGTGGCACGGCCACACCATAAAGATAGGCGAAGCGGGAGGTACAGCTAACGACTGTACCAACATAAGATGAAAATTTGCATGAAAGCAGTTTTTCTAGCCCCCGCTTCACTCGTAAGAGAAGCGGGGGCATTTGATTGGAGATTGGAGCAATTTGGCAAGGCTTGGGGAACTCGCAAAAACTAGATGTAGCCAATGCTGGGAAGCATTCCAAATCTAAAATCTCAAATCTAAAATCTCAAATCTAAAATCCAAATGAGGAGGAGCAAGCCGTGACCGTAGTAACTGATGTATTGAGGCAATCTGTTGTGGTATTTTCTCAAAATTACCTACCGATGAGCCGTGTCAACATCAAACGGGCGATCGTACTTTTGGTAACAGGCAAGGCTGAACCTCTGGATTTTAGCATCGGCAATGGCTATCTAGTGCGATCGCCCAGCACCAGCATCCACGTACCCGAACAAATCCGCTTAACTTTTGGCAACAGGGAGCGTGTTTGGAAAGTACCACCGGTCAATCGCCGGGAAGTGTTGCGCCGAGATGCCCATGCTTGCCAATACTGTGGCAACAACAGGCATTTGACGCTGGATCACGTGATGCCTCGATCGAAGGGCGGGTCGCATACTTGGGACAACGTAGTGACGGCTTGCGAACGGTGCAACTCTCGTAAGGGCGATCGAACTCCCATAGAAGCTGGAATGTCTCTGCGAACCAAGCCGAAGGCTCCCATTCACCCCACTGTTGCTTTTGCCGAAATGTTTTGGCACGAATACCAAATTGGGGAATAGGGAATGGGGCATGGGGAATGGGGCATGGGGAATAGGGCATGGGGCATGGGGCATGGGTAATAGTTAGTGGTTTTTCTAATAACCAATTCCCTATTTGACCAATTCCCTATTTGACCAATTCCCAATTCCCAATTCCCAATTCCCAATTCCCAATTCCCGATTCCCAATTCCCGATTCCCAATGCCCAATTCCCAATTCCCAATTTTCAATTTTCAATTCCAAATTTAAGGCTGTCAATATGCTGAAGTTGACTTACACTGAAACGGGCTTTAACCTAGAGCGTTTGGCTCAATCTCCCGAACAGTTAGTGGCGCTGCGAGTTGTGCTGGCTATGCGAGTTGGTCAAAGCATCAGCGTCGAACCGAGCACTGCGGCATTTTTGCTGCCCGCGAATTTGCCGGCGCTTTCTCTGTTGGAATCTGAGGCCCGCCGAGATGATACCGATTCGATCGACCTTTGTGTTGCTGATGCTGATTTTGTCGAAGTGACCCTGCGCGGTACGTGGATTGGAGGGGCATCTGAAGGCGCTGATGGGGTGTTTGCGACGGTTTTGAGCGATCGGGCGGAGCGGTTGTTGCTCGGACTCTGGCTCGAAACTCAGGCTGCTGCCGAGGTTGTCGGGGAAGTCGGCGATTAAGATCCGATCGAGAAAGTTCGGCAGGGAGCATCTCGGCGCCAGCTTTGATAGCAGTGCGAGCGTCCCCGCTCGCGAGTGATAAAATACGCGAGCGGGGACGCTCGCACTGCTGTAAAAAAAATGCTTTTTGCAATCAGATGCTTTCTCCATCCCCCACTCTCGTTAAGGCGTGTAAATGATGTTGAAGTAAATGCCATTATCTTGCAGGTTGTTGCCTTTATCGGTAATTCTCACCAAAGGAAAAGCATAATCTACACGCAAGTTCACCCGCCGTATCGGTTCCCAGATTACCCCCAAACCCATACCTGCTAAAAATGTCTGATTGGTTAATTTATTAGGATTATTGGGAGCGTTCCACACCGTACCCGCATCCAAAAAAGGAGCTAATTGAAGTTTGGGATTTCCCGAAGCATCCCGCTGCAAAGTAATCCGATCCTCGATCGACAGTCGGAAGCCGTTATCGCCAGAACGCACATTTTGGCGGTAGCCGCGCAGAGATTGCCCGCCGCCAATTACAAATTGCTGCGAAGGTAACAAACTATTAGCAGAAAGTTGTAAGTCTGACTGCAAAATTAATAAATGTTTATCATTTAATCGCTGTACTCGCTGCACTTGACCCAGCCAACTCAAAAATTGTCCGTCAGGGACAGAACCTTCATTTTGAGTAGCATCAAACAAGCTTGTGCCGATCGTAAATTGCGATCGCAAAGCCCAAGCACCCTGGGGATCCCGCCGAATGTAGTCCTGTCCCAGCTTGATCGCAGTGGTAGTCGTGACACCATTGGAGTCAGGGCCCGAGCCAAATGGAGTCGGTACACCGGCGACAAAAGTTCTGCCTTTCTGATAAGTAAGACCGGCAGATAAGGCAAATTCTTCGATCGGCGTTCTCCGCAGCGGCTGGCGGTAACTAACTTCAAATAAATGCGATTTTCCCGAAATGTCAAAAGCATCAAAAGGTTCTTGTACTATACTGTTGCGGTTCGGCGCTGCCCTCAATTGCAACGTGCCGTTCATCGCATTTAGCGGCAAGCGATAGCTGAAATCGAAGACATCTGAATCGCCGAGCGATCGATAATAAGCACCCGCAAGTTCATCGCCATTTCCTGTGAGATTGCGGTGCCGCAAACTAACACCCAATCTTTCAGAACCGACGCTGGGAGGCGAATAATTGTCAATGCTGAAACTAGATTGAAATGGATTAGCTTCCGTAACTCTGACGATCAGAATGCTCTCTCCTTCATTATCCCCAGCCCGCAGGCTGGCTTCAACATTGTCAAATAAAGGATCGACTCGCAGCAGCCGGAGTTGGTTTTCTAATGAAGCTGTACTTAAAGGCATTCGGGCACCGAGTCGAATCCGGCTGCGGATGTAACTTGGATGCAATCTTTTAGCTCCTTCTACCTCAATTCGGGTCAGCTTGCCTTCGATAACTTGAATTTTGACTACTCCTGCGGTGATAGTTTGGGGCGGCAAGACGGCTCTCGAAGTGATGTAGCCGCGATTGAGGTAAATTTCGGTAATTTTGTCGGCGATTTGTTTGAGCTGTTCTAGCGTGGTAGAACGGCCCTCTAACGGCTTGACTAAGGCATTAATTTCGTCTTGGCTTAAAATTGTGCTGCCAACTACTTGAATTTTCTCCACCTGAATTACCTGATTCGGCAGCGGCAGGGGAACTGGGGACGGGCGCTCCGGTGCAACTGGTTGCGGTATTTGAGGAGGTTCTGGGGAAGGCTGCGGGGCCGGTTGCAAAAATCGATCGCGATTTGGATCTGGCTGAGTCGGTGGCGGGGGCAGGTTTGGAGGGGTATTTTGTGGGTTTTGGGCTAAAACATTGCTATGTAGCTGGTTAGGGAATATCGGTTCGCTGTCAACTAGATTTTGTGCTTCGGGTTCCGGGTGGGCATCACAACCAGTTTCATTAATTGTGGAACAGCGATCGGCCTGGTTGTCAAGAGGGTTGTTTTCGGCAAAATCCGGCAGTTGATTGAAGTTAGTTGCAGTTTCATCCTGCTTGATTTCGAGTTTTTGCAGTGCTAATACTCCGTTGGCCGGATCTGCTAAGTTGTCAGCGGCGGCGGGCAACTGAGAAATATCGTCCGTTTGGGATATAGCTTGATGGGCATCAAAGCAAGCAATGGGGAGCGCAGTTAGAAGTGAAATCCCCAACCGAAATATTGCAATATTTGCTCTCGGGCGCATAATTAATATTTTTGTAAAATAATTTTGCTTGCTGCTTGACTATGCAAGTTTACCATTTAGTATTGGGCGCAATTTGAACATAAAATTTTCAATAGTCCGGCTTTCCAGAGACAAGGGGACTGGGAGCATCTCAATTTTGCTATCGAAGTCGATCGATCTTTTAGATTTTAGATTTTAGATTTTAGATTTGGGGGATTGGGGGATTTAGTCGCGAGGATCGGGACTCTAGTAGCATCTGAAGTGCAGTCGCTTCAATAAAAATGCCCAGTTGCAACCTCCCAGATCCTCCTAGCGAATCCTTATGCTGGTCAGCGCAAAAATTTTAATTTATTGAGGACGATCGACCAAAAAACCCGAGACAGGCAAAAATCATCTGTGGCGCTGCCAAATACCGCGCGCGATCGCCACGGGTTTTTGGTACTTGCTGCACAAGTCGAATTATTTTTTGGCGATGGGTGTTAACTGACTGGGGATTAATGGTTCTCGGGCAATTTTGCCGAGTTCGACTGCACTCAACACTTCTGACCACTCGAACGCTAAACTGGCATCGCTGGGAGACTCCACGCGCAATTGAGCTAGAGCTGCCAGGTACTCGTACCAGAGACCTTGTTTGCCGAAGATGCTCAGCTTGGCGCGACCCTCGGGCGATCGATCCAACTCTGTTTTCAAGGTTGGGGCCACTGCGATGCGGTTTATCCACCCCGAAACGAGAACCTCATCTCTATAGTTTTTTGGGTTGCATTTGATAGTAAAGTACCATTGATAGTTTTTGCCAACTTCCAGGGCTGGCGAGTTGCCGTCGGAGCCGAGGTTGATGCTAACGATACCAGGACGGCTCGTTACCATCCGAAAACTTTTTTTGTATACCGTTTTGTCGCTTTCGTCTGCTAACTCAAACTGAACTGTTTTGTCGATGGCTACGGGAACGTAGTAGAAAAATGTCGGCTTTGGTGATATTGTTTGCCCCATAGTTGATTGGGGAATCAAGGCAGTTAAGGCATTTGTGGCAGTGCATTCTAAGCCGCGGGTTCCTCCCCCTTCCCGTCTTCCGGGTACTCCCTGCTCCGGCGGTTGAAAGTTATTCCACGTGCCTCCCAATTGCTGGTTGTTCGGTCTGCTTCCAGTTAGTTCCGGGGGTTGAACTGTTTGCCAGTTGAGTGGTAGCTGCGGTTGTGAGGGGCGGCGGACATTGTTACCGGGGCTGTTGAGAGCAAGAGCTGGTATTAAACTACCAACGGCAACTCCCTCTAGAGACAGAATTAAGGAAAGAGCACCGATGTTTAGAGCAGACTTCCAAGCCATGACGAACCTGCCTTCTAATGAACCTAGGAACTTAAACACACGATTTTATTCTACCCAAGGTTTTGACTGATCTAGTAATCTGTTGTACTTAATTTATATCTTCCAACAGATACGATTAGTTTGGCCCTTCTGAGCAAGATGGAATTCTGTGTCGCGTTTTTCAGTGGTAGCTTGGTAGTTATACTTACTTGCCTGCACGACAGCAGGTTGGGTTGAGCTTGTCAAAGCCAATGTTCAGAAAGACTAATATTCCGGTTTTTTTACTGCGATCGCAGGCTAAAAAGCGTCTTTTCGTAAAAAAACCGGTTGATGCGTCAGTTCAGGATATCAGGAACCTCGGCAATTTTGCTGATGAGCCTAAAGCGATCGGCTACAAGTGAGCAAATTAAGTTTTCTGTACAATACAATAGCGGCAAAAAAATTTAGCATGAATCTCGATTCACCTGTTCTCTCGGACAAACAGCCTTCGGGGCTGCGGATGGTAAGACCGATCGGGGTCTTGGCGCTGCACGGCATTACTTTTTTAGGAAATAGGTTATTCGCGGTCGATCGCACCGAAGGGCTACTATTGGAGATCGATCGAGAAACTGACAACACTACTGTTTTGAATCCTCATCAAACGGCTAAGTTTGCAGGCGCAACCGGGCTGGCGATTTGGGAAGATACTCTCTGGTTTTCGCGAGATGAGGATATTTGTTGCTGTCCGGGCGCAATTCGGGATGGGGCAATCGCTGAACTCAAACCGGAACATTTTGTTTCCCTTTCTTATCCCGCTGACGGGATTGCAGTTTGGAAATCTACGCTGTATGTGACTTGCCAGAGATTGGGCTATATTCTGGTTTTTGATGTAAAAACTGGTCGGGAAATTACTCGGTTTTATGCTCCCGGTATTGGGATAGAAAATATCACTGTCCGGGATGAGGAACTCTGGGTTTGCGACAAGACTGAGCAAACTGTTTACTGTTTGGAACGGGCAACTGGGGAGATTAAATTTAGCGTTTTGACTCCCTTTGAATGGCCTTCGGGTTTGGCTTTTCACAAAGATTCCCAGACGGGCGAAGAGGTTCTGTATGTGGCTTATGCCGGGGATGAACTTTATATTCGGGACGATCCGAATTCGGAAGATCCTTTTCAGTTGACGAAGCGCGATCGCACTTTTGTTCACCCTTTATCTTTTCACTACAATGAAGCCGAACGCTTCGCTCTGTCAAATGGTTTTTTGATGGAAATGTCCTATGTGGAGGAACTTTCTCCCCTGGATGAGGTAGAAATCGATAATTTGGAGTGGCGGATTGCTTTACCTTCGGACACTCACCGACAAAAGGTCAGGAAAATTACGCCGATTGGGATGCCTTTTACTGAGGAAATTCAGGAAGGGGAACGGGTGGCGGTGTTTAAGTTCGATCGCCTCCAGAAGGGGGAACGGCGAGTTTTTGGCTGGAAGGCGTTGTTAGAAGTGCGATCGATTAAGTATCAGTTGTCACCTCGGAATGTAGAAAAGATACCGCAACTATCGCCGGAGTTTGCAGCGAAGTATTTGGTGGACAATGATAATTTGGCGATGGATACGGAGATTGTGCGATCGGCTGCGGTGGCCTCCATTGGCACAGAAACTAATATTCTGAGGAAGTTACTGAGCATTCGCAATTTTGTTTACGACCAACTTTCTTACGGGATTAGACCTCACATTGACACTCCCGATATTGTACTGCGTCGCGGCGTCGGTTCTTGCGGCGAGTATGTGGGGTTGTTGTTGGCTTTGGCAAGGTTGAACGGAATTGCTTGTCGCACAATTGGGCGTTATAAGTGTCCGGCTTTTGCTGACAGAAAAGGTTTGCCGCTGGAACCCGATTTCAATCACGTTTGGCTGGAGTTTTACATTCCAGGTTTTGGCTGGGTGCCGATGGAATCTAATCCTGATGACATTCAAGACAGAGGCCCTTATCCTTTGCGGTTTTTTATGGGTTTAGCTTGGTATCACGTGGAAATTGGCAAGGGAATTCGCTTCCAAAGTCTCACCAGCGGGGGTCTGCCTTTGAAGAAGGAGGATGTTTCCGTGGGAAGTCTGGCCATTAATCATGTCCGGTTTACAATTTTGGAAGAGTTGTTTTAAGGAAGAGTTGACTGTTGACTGTTGACTGTTGACTGTTGACTGTTGACTGTTGGCAGTTGGCAGTTGATAGTTGACAGAGGGAAGACTCGGAGTATCTCACTTTTGTAAAAAAGCAATTTCTTTACAGTGCGAGCGTCCCCGCTCGCGAGTGTTAGATAGATCGTAGATCGCGAGTTCTTGAAGTGGTCGCACTATAAAATCAAAACTGAGATGCTTCCGGGAAGATTTTTCTCATCTCCCCCTCTCGGACTCTCCAAGTCTCCCTCTCACCCAATTCAAAACACGTCCGGTACAATAACCGTTATCAGGTTTGTAGTGAGGACTTTAGTCCGCAGAGTTTGATGAAGATTTCCATTCCTTGCTACAAACTAATTTTATTGGGGTTGTGCGATCGCACATAATCTCAAGTCTAAATCTCAAGTATAAGGCAAGCAGGAGGGGTTGTGGAATTTTCGATTGCTAATTTGCTGGTTTTGGTAGCCTTTGTGCTGTTGCTGACAGTGACTGGCGGGGTCGCTTATTTGACAGCAGTTGAATGGCGCGATCGCAGGCGCTTAGATAACGCCAAGCGTAAAAAATAGTCGCTATTTGCTGTTGACAAATTGCATTTTTCATGATAGTAAACAAGGCAACCCAAATAGGTCGCCTTTAGAGGTTTGTAGTGAGGACTTTAGTCCGCAGAAATTGATGCGGACTGAAGTCCTCACTACAAACCTATTTGATTTAGTAGGATTCACGGGCGGGACACCCGCGCCACAATCAACACACTTGAAGTCATTGGTTATTGGTTGTTGGTTATTGGTTATTGGTTATTGGTTATTGGTTATTGGTTATTGGTTGTGCATTTAAATTGTATCTTTAGGGCGGGCAAGATGCCCGCCCCACAAAAGTTTAACTTTATTCGGACGTGCAATTTAAATGCCTCGGAGCTGATTTGTCCTATGTTTCTTGTTAGTTGTTCGTTCTAATAACCAATAACCAGTAACTCATGCCCTATGCCCTATGCCCTATGCCCCATGCCCTATGCCCTAGTCAATTATCCACGCGCGAATCAGTTCGTTTACCTCTTCTGGTACTTCGTCGTGGGGACAGTGACCGGCTTTGATAAAGTGTTCTGTCAACTGCGGATAATGTTCGCGGAATTTGGCGCTTCTGTTGGTAGAATTCATCCACGGATCGCCCTCTCCCCACAGCATTAGCAGCGGGCAATTTAATTGACTCAACAATACGTCGATTTTTTCACCTTGGGGTGTTCGGAAGACGGAGGCGAATACTTTGGGTGCACCCCGATCGCACGAGGGTTGGTAAATTTCTTCTACTAATTGGTCTGTGACGGCGCTTTGGTCGAGATAAACTTTTTGTAGGGTTTTCCGAATTGTCGATCGCCCTCGTACGTATTGGAACAGCAGAAAACTTGCCCAATCTTGCTGGAATAAGGTTTTAGCTACGGTAGATATGGCTTTTTGCAAGGGCGGGGCTTCGGGTGCGGGCTGAGGTTCGCTGAAGGGGCCGGCGCTGTTGATTAAGATGAGTCCGGTGGCTGATTCGGGACGCTGGGCTGCTACGCACAAGGCTGCGTAGCCTCCGAGGGAGTTGCCGGCTAGTACGGCGGGCCGGCCGATGACGTTGGTGATGAAGTCGTGGAGTTGGTCGCGCCAGAGCTCGCCGCTGTACTGGATTTCGGGTTTTGCCGATCGCCCGAATCCGATCAGGTCGATCGCCCACACTTCAAATTCTTTGCTCAGCCCGCTGATATTTTTGCGCCAGTGGTCTGTGGATGCTCCAAAACCGTGAATTAACAGCAGGGGAGGGCGTTCGAGATGTCGATCGCTCGACCGCACATAGTATACTGAATGGCCCCGCCATTGCCAGTATGTGCCTGGAATGGGGGTTGCAGTGATGGCTGGGGTTGTTTGCATAATGTAAAGAAATAAGTATTTACTTTAACTATTGTATCGTGAGGTTCAGATTTATAAAGTTTTGCCAAGGCGCTGGGGTTTTGCCAGTAAGGGATACGTCAAGTTGGTCGAGTTGGGCTAGTGCGGGCGATCGCACTCATAATCAATAAGTTTTGTAACAAATATTGATTTGGTAAAGGTCGCAGCAGTCGGATTTTCAGTATTCGATCGGCATTTTGGAAATATATCTGGTTTCGACTGCAACACACCTAGGTAAGATCCTTGCGATCTTTGGTACAAGTAGGAGATCTAGGCGATCGGGCCCAAGCTGTGGTGGTGGGAGTCGATCCCCATTGGCTAGGAGTCAAGGGATCGACTTTTTTGGACGGATTTCCGATCTTTTCAAGGTGGGGATCGTTTGGTAAGCGAGCTGTTGACGGCTTGGGATGCAGCGGGTTCAGCTTCAGTGCCCTAGCAAAAGCCGACCTCAAAAATCAGGATGCGGGTAGAAGTTATAAGTAAAATTACTGGGAGTTCTTGGCAAAAGTTTCTGAGAATCGCAGAATATTTTGTGATGTTCTTTGCTTTTCTTAACGGCTTTGATACTCTAAGATAGAAATAGAGCTGCGCCGCTCAATTAATGAGTATTTTGAATACTAGGGAGCCAACTATGCAGGGTGTGAAGTTTATCCACCTGAAAGTTAGGGAGTTTTCTGAGTGATTGCTATCTCAGCCCGTCCGGTCGTCGGACGCAATTGGATTACGATTAGCTTCGCTTCTACCCTATACCTTTGTCCTATTTTGGATCTGCTCCTAGCAGAGATTCCGCCTCACTGGCAAGCGGAATTACGGTTGGGGCTTCAAGAAGCTTTGGTAAATGCCGCTAAGCATGGAAATAAGTTAGACCCCAGTAAAACTGTTGGAGTCCGTTTTTCGATCGTCCAAAACGAATATTGGTGGGTGATATCAGACGAAGGTTGTGGCTTTAAAGCACCTTGCGGTTGCGACCTTTATACCGATACTTGCGACAGTCTCATAACAGAGGATGTTGCAGATAATTCTGCATTCCCCCATGTTGAACAAGAATGTGGTAGGGGGCTGTTTATCCTTTACCAAATATTCGATCGGGTTGAGTGGAATTCTCAAGGCACAGAGTTACGGCTGTGCAAAGAACTTCCCAGTCGCTACCGGCTGCCTCGCTTGCGCTAGAACTGATATTTGGCAGCATTTTTCAGCTCGGCTCGACCTGCAATTTTTTTCGTTTCCTCGCTGAACCGAGGATGGAAAATTTTGAGTATCAAGCTATTGATAGTAGGTCAGGAACTCAGGGCTTAAGCCACTGAGCTTGTAAGACATTACAAGCTGTTCTGACCAGACCCCTATACGGAGGAGACGTTATTTAGGTCACGACACCGGCGAATGCGACGCTAGTTTTCCGCTCTGTCATCTGCAATTAAACAGTTTTAAAGTCACTGAAACAGTGTTGCAGGTCTAACAAGCCTTTATAACCAGGTCGAAGCAAACATTACCCCGCAAGGGAGATCGAGGCAACCATACCTCACCGGAGGGGCAACCATACCCCTCCAACCCTCGCCAGAGGGGATTTAAGGCGGTTGAAACCGCCCGCGTCGTTTCCCCTCTCAGGGCTAAAGCCACGCTCGTTTCCCACTTACCGATTGATTTTGATGATAATGCAAAATGTGAGTTTTGAGTGAGAAAAGTATAAATCTTTTTTAGCTCGCAATCGCGCTGCTCGATCGAGTAGCGCGATTGTTTGAGTTTTGGGATCTAATCAAATATTTAACTCAAGACTCAAAATTATTTGCCGTGAGTCGGGCACGGAGGTGCACAGATCGATCGATCTAACCATCCTGCTGCTTGGTTTAAGCGCGGCAGAGCTTCTTCGGGCTGATTTTTCAGCAAAAAGACCAAAGCGGCCGCGGCTTGCTCTCCGGCCCGGGCGGAACGGTTGGCTTTGAGGCGGTGCCAATCTCTTTCGGAAATGGCGAGGCGGGCTGCGAGGGCTTGAGCCAGTTCTACTGTGCTCAGCTCGTTGAGGTTGACAGTTTGGGTTGTTTGTGTAGTTTCAAGCATAGATGGCAATTATAGCTATTTGGCTGCGGTTTCTGAATTGAAAAAATATACTGCATATAATAACAAGTTAATTGGGAATTGTTTTTTTCAGTATTGTCGGGTTTGCAGATCGAAATGCCTCAACAGCCGTCAGAGTTAAATCGGGAAGATTCAGAAAATGAGTTTGTGCAGGCGATCGCAGCAGTGGAGCGATCGCTCGCAGCAGTCAAAGAGCGTTACACTCAGATTCAGTGCGATCGCCAGCGCCAAGCCGAACTCGGCAACCGGCGAGAAGATGTCCGCCAGTCTCTGCGCCAAAACCCATTACCGCAACTCAAGAAAGAATTGCGGGAAATTGAACAAGAACTGGAAACGATCGAGTTAAATTTAGAAAGCAGCCTGTTTTCTTGGGGAAGCATAAAACAACCTTTTTGGCAAGCGGTTCGCTTTGGGGGACTCGGTATTTTGCTCGGTTGGATTTTGAAATCCTATGTCGGTTGAATTATGTTAGGAGTTATGATTTTTTTTACCGCAGAGGGCGCAGAGGGCGCAGAGGAAGAGAAAAGAGAGAATTATGGTGCAAAATATTAAATAAACAGGATTGGATATGACAAATCAACGAATTGCAGCAATTTTGCGCGCCGGCGAACCAGACGAAACTGTAACCATTCAAGGCTGGGTTCGTACTAAACGCGAGTTAAAAGAATTTGCCTTTGTGGAAGTCAACGACGGTTCGGCGATGGCTAACTTGCAAGTAGTCATTAATGCTGATTTGCCCGACTTTGAAAATATACTCAAACAAATCAATACAGGTGCATCTGTAGAAGTTTCAGGAGTGCTGGTGGCATCTCCCGCGAAGGGACAGCGAATTGAGTTGAAAGCTTCACAAGTACAAGTTTACGGCGAAGCAGACCCGCAAACTTATCCGCTCCAGAAAAAGCGCCATTCCTTGGAATTTTTGCGAACAATCGCCCATTTGCGGCCGCGCACTAACACCCACGGTGCTGTTTTTCGAGTCCGCAATGCTTGTTCGGCGGCGGTACACCAATTTTTTCAAGAACGCGGTTTTTTGTGGGTTCATACTCCGATTTTGGCTGCTAGCGACTGCGAAGGTGCGGGGGAAATGTTCGCGGTTACTAACTTCGATCTAAAAAATGTGCCGCGCACTGATTCGCAAGAGGTTGATTATGCGAAAGACTTTTTTGGAAAGCGCGCCTATTTAACTGTTAGCGGCCAGTTGGAAGCGGAAGTTATGGCAATGGCTTTCGGCAATGTTTACACTTTCGGCCCGACTTTCCGAGCGGAGAATTCCAATACTTCGCGGCATTTAGCTGAGTTTTGGATGATTGAACCGGAGATGGCTTTCTGCGATTTGCAGGGTAATATGGATTTGGCTGAGGCGTTTTTAAAGTACATTTTTAACTTTGTTTTGGAGCATTGTCCGGAGGATATGGAGTTTTTCAACGAGCGGATTGATAAGACTGTTTTGGCGACTGCTGAAAATATTATTAACAATCAGTTTGAGCGAATTACTTACACGGAGGCGATCGCACTTTTGGAAAAAGCTGACAAAAAGTTTGATTTTCCGGTAAGCTGGGGCTTAGATTTGCAATCGGAACACGAGCGCTATTTGGCTGAGGACTTGTTTAAAAAGCCGACGATTGTCAGCGATTATCCCGTCGGGATTAAAGCATTTTATATGCGTTTAAACGAGGACGAGAAAACGGTGCGAGCGATGGATGTTTTGGCTCCGAATATTGGGGAAATTATCGGCGGTTCGCAGCGGGAAGAACGGCTCGATGTGTTGGAGCGGCGCATGGACGCGCAGGGTATGAATAAGGAGGAGTTGTGGTGGTATTTGGATTTGCGCCGCTACGGTACTGTCCCTCACGCTGGCTTTGGTTTGGGGTTTGAAAGGTTGGTGCAGTTTATGACGGGAATGGGGAATATTCGCGATGTGATTCCGTTTCCGAGAGCGCCTTTGACTATTGATTTTTAGATGCAGACGGCGGTTGAAACCGCGCCTACAAAAACAAAGTCCGCCGGACGCCGACTGAAGACAATAACATAATCTTCACAGCGCGTTATTTAACCCCTCTGAGCTCGGGTTTGGTCTGTATAGACGCGGTTTCAACCGCGAGCGTCTTCTTTTCCCATCTCAAATCTAAAATCTAACATGGTATAGGCTCATGGTTCTTCAAATTCCGTCGAGTTCCAAAGCACCAACTGTCACCTGGGAAGCCCTACCAGCCGACTTTATTTTACCGGACGATCCTGTGGAAAATATTCAACAACCGCCCCTTGCTGCCTCTCTCACCGATGCTCTGGGAGCCGCCGGACTTATTGGACTCGCCCTAATTGGTTCCAATTTTGGACTGGTAGCGACTATCAATCAGAAAACTGTAGTTAAAGCACCCGATTGGTTTTACGTGCCACAAGTGCATCCAGTTGCTGAGGGGACGATTCGCCGCAGCTACACGCCGAATCTGGAGGGTGCGCCGATATCGGTGGTGATGGAGTTTTTGTCTAATGAAGATTACGGCGAATTGTCTGTGCGATCGACTCCTCCCTACGGTAAGCTCTACTTCTACGAACAGATTCTGCAAGTTCCTACCTATGTTACTTACGACCCCTACGAGCCCAAGTTGGAAGTGCGGTATCTGCAAAATGGGAGCTATGTAACCCAGACTGCTGATGCACAGGGACGGGTGCGGATTCCAGAGTTAGATTTATGGCTGGGGATTTGGCGGGGGGAACGTTTGGGACAAACTATGAATTGGCTGCGCTGGTGGGATTCGCAGGGAAATTTGCTGCTGTGGAGTTCGGAACAAGCCGAACAGGAACGGCTGCGGGCGGAACAGGAATGCCAGCGGGCCCAACAGGAACGTCTGCGGGCCGAACAGGAACGTCTGCGGGCGGAGGTATTGGCGGCAAAGTTGCGGGAGTTGGGTGTCGATCCCGATTTGCTGACATGAATCGGGCGATCGGGCCGCTACTCAATCCAAATTGACCCTACGGCGCTTCAAACCCAGCCTTACTGCTTGAATGCGATCGGGTTCAAATTGGTATTATAGCAATCCTTGCAGGAGTCGTAAAATTTTTACCCCTCCCCAACCCTCCTCGAACCCGCGGGGAGGGAGTAAGAAATTCACAAATGATTTAGGATTGCTATATAGCCCGATCGCCTACCGACTCAGTATTAATTATAGTAGCTAGATCGGGGGAAAGAAAGAGATCGGGAAATAGTAAAGTTTCTAAATAGTGAAACTTTATTCCATAAAGTTTTTTAATTTCTTGGATTTGTCCAAGAATCTGCTCCTTGTTGATACTCTGATTGCTTTTGATTCCCACAATCATTATATTCTTACTCGTATGTTCAGCAGCTATAAACTCAAAAACCTTGGTTTTGTAGCCAGACAATTCAAGTAAAAGCGCTCTTAATCCATCAGTCACTATTTCCGATTGCCTCTCTAGCAAAATGCCAGACTTCAGCAGATCCTTCAAAACGATATTCGGATGAATTTGTTTCCTAACTTGCTTGTGACAGCATGGTGCTAGGATAATCAAAGAAGAATCAGATTGTATCCCTTTATAAATTGCATCATCTGTTGCAGTATCACACGCATGAAGTGCGATGGTTATGTCTGATTTTTCAGCGCTATAGTTACTGATATTGCCTTGTTTGAAATGTAAATTTTTAAACTCAACTGATTGGGCGACTGAGTTACAAAAATCTACTAAATGTATTCTGCTTTCTATACCAATAACTGATCCTTCTTTGTCTAAAATATTGTTCAGAAAATCATAGATTGCGAATGTTAAGTATCCTTTGCCTGAACCCATGTCAACTACAGAGATATGACTTTTCGCTGCCAATCCTGATGATTCAATTAAGCTATTTATAATTTCTACAAACTTATTTATCTGTCTAAACTTATCTTCCATTGTTTTTACGATATTACCTTGACTGTTGGTAATACCTAATGCTGTGAGATATAAATTGTTTTCTGATTGAATATACCGTTTTTTATTGCGATCGTGTTCCTGCGGAACCGTATCAACAGGATTGGTAAAAGTAGGCTTAATAAATTTAAGTTTTGGTTTTTTATCTTTGCCATATTCAAGTTGGACATCCTGCGTCAGCGAGAATAATCTAATACTCATAAATTCACTTCCCGTCAGGGTTTTGATTAAATTTATTCCCTCTGCAATTAGGTAATTTTTTACTATTTCCTTAGTTTTGTAGCTATAGGTAAAAGAAAGTTTTATGCTTGATTTAAATTGTACGCTTCTCACAATGATTTTAGTTAAGCCGTCTTCTTTTCCTCGATATTTTCCTAAAGTTAATCTGATAAATTCTTGATTTTCTATACTAGAACCTAGAATTAACTCGAATTGCTCTTGCGTGTTGATATTCATTATATTATTCAGTAGCGGTAGCGTGCGTCGCAGAAAGAAAATTTACAAATTAAAGTCAAAATATCACAGCAACGCACCACACAATAGTCTGGTGCGTCACACGAATTATTGATTAAGTCGCCGATGGAATTGTGATATCAACAGATTGCACTTTTACCGAAGTTCCTAAGCTCGATAACGGCGGTTGAATTCCCGCAGTGTTTCCCACTACTAATGTTACCAAATTCTCCGGTTTCAAGTAAGTCTTAGCTACACGCTGCACGTCGGCAATTGTGGCTGCTTCGACGCTGCGGCGGTACCGAAAAATGAAATCTTCGGGATAACCGTAGTATTCGTAGCGCATTAGTCGCGACAATGTTTGACTGGGATTTTCAAATTTGAAGATGAAAGAATTGAGGGTGGAATCTTTAGCAAAAGCTAATTCTTCGGCGGTAATTGGTTCGGTGCGAATTCGATCGATCTCAGCGCGGATTGCTTTGATAAACGGTACTGTCGCGTCCGATCGCGTTTGGCCTCCAGCTACAAACGTCCCAGGATAGTCAAATCTCGGACTCCAAGCCGCGTAAACACTGTAGGCTAAGCCTTGGCGCGATCGCACATTATTGAACAAACGCCCGCCAAAACCGTTCATAACCCCATTCATCACGTCCAAAGCACCGTAATCTGGGCTGTTCAACATCCCGCCCAAATGCCCCATCTGCACGTAACTTTGACTCAATTGCGGTTGATTTACCAAAAATATGCCGCCTTGATTCGCCGGCGTTACCGCTGGTAGCGCAGGCATTTCTGCACTCTGAGTCGGTACCCAGTTGCCGAATTTTTGCTCCACGAGCGATCGCATTTTAGCCGTATCAAAATCGCCAGAAATACCCAAAATCATATTCTTCGGGTGGAAATACTTCTGGTAGAAACCCACCAAATCGTCGCGGGAAATATTGGCAATAGTCTTGTATTCTGCTGTGCGCGCGTAGGGACTGCGATCGCCATAAATCAACTTTTGAAACTCGCGGCCCGTAATATCGTTAGGATCGTCGTTGCGACGGGCGATGCCACCTTGCTCTTGATTCTTAGCTAAATCCAACTTTTCCTTAGCAAAAATTGGCTCCCGAATCACTTCAGAAAACAAGTCAAATACAGGTTCCACATCTTCAGCTAAAGCACTAAAATTAGCGTTGCCAGAAGCAACATCAATCCCCGTTTCTACAGAAGCTGCCCGCTGTTCTAGCAACTGATTTAATTCATCAGCCGTATGGCGACTCGTGCCACCAGTTCGCATCACTTCTCCCGTCAAACCTCCCAATCCAATTTTATCAGCAGGTTCAAAACGATCGCCCGTGCGAAATAGCGCCGTTCCCCCGACTAGCGGGAGTTCTCTATCTTCCATCAGATAGACTCGGATGCCATTTTTTAGCTCGAAGCGAGTGTATTTAGGCAGTTTAATTTCTGCCAGCCCCGGGAATTTTAATTCGTCATAGTGCTTCGGCCCAGCCGCTAGGGAAGGTAACAAATTAAACGTGCCAAGTGAAACAGTAAAAAAGCAAAGTGCCAGCAGAAATAACTTGACTTTTTTCAGTCTCAATCTAGTCCTTTTCATTCTTGCTCCTAATTTTCATCTATTGACCATTGGACGAGGCAGAGCCTCGGGATATGCGTTCCCAGGCAGAGCATGGAAACCAGTAAATCTCGCTTTTCTCCGAGGCCAGATCCCCCTAAATCCCCCTTAAAAAGGGGGACTTTGAGAATACTCCTGTCCCCCCCTTCTTAAGGGGGGCTAGGGGGGATCTAGACCTAATCGCCAGACAGAATATCGGCACTAGGTTTCAGCTTAAGTTGACACCAATGCCCTCTTCCTTCTTCCTTCTTCCCTCTTCCTTCTTCCCTCTTCCTTCTTCCTTCTTCTTACAGCGACAAAAGCTTGCCAATCGTGCGATTTTCCGGGCGGAAAGTTGCCTTGGCTACTCGCTGAATGTCAGCGGGAGCAACAGCAGCGATCGCATCTAATTGCTTAAACAGATTTTTCCACGAACCAGTTTTTACTTGATAGTCCAGCAGCGAAAATGCCATGCCCATATTAGAATTGAGCGATCGCAATAAACCAGCCCTCGCCTGAGTCTTCACCCGTTCCAACTCCAAAGCAGACACCGGATCAGTTTTTAGGCGATCGATTTCCTTACTCAAAGCCACCGCCACCTCATCAACCGTCTTACCCGGAGCAGTTTGAGCGTAAAACAGCATCAAATTCGGGTACTTTTCCCCCGGATAACCGCTAAAACCTTGAGCAGCTAGCGCCAATTGCTGTTGTTCAACCAAAGACTTATAAAGCCGAGAAGTGCGGCCGCTGCTGAGTAAAGAACCAATGATTTCATAAACCGCATTGTCAGGATGATTCATCGCCGGCCTGTGGTATCCTTCCAAATACCAAGGTTGAGTTTTTAACTTCAGCGTCACTTCCTTCGTTTGTGTTTGCGGAGGCTCCACAATTTGCAATTCAGGAGGTGCTGGTTTCGCCTTGTAGCGGCCGAAATAAATTTGAGCAAGACGCTTCACCTCCGCAGCTTTAACGTCTCCTACCACCGCCACAGTCAGCTTGCTGGGGATATAGTGACTATCGAAAAAATTCTGCACCTGGCTGCGGGTGAGGTTCTTAATATCTTCAGTGTAGCCAATCACCGGGCGACGGTAAGGATGAACAGAGAAAGCTTTGTCAGCAAAAACTTCGACCATTTGCCCGATCGCCGAATTCTCAGTTCGCAGCCTCCGTTCTTCTAAAATTACCTGTTTTTCCTTGTAAAATTCCCGAAAAACAGGCTCTAAAAAACGCTCGGATTCTAGCGACATCCACAGTTCTAACTTGTTAGCTGGCAGACTGTAAAAATACATTGTCGAGTCGATAGAAGTAGCGGCATTTAGTCCAACTCCGCCTGCTTGTTCGACAATTTTACCGAATTCATTGCGCTTGACAAATTGCAAAGCTTCGGATTCAACCTTGTCAAATTCTGCTTTGAATTTGGCGATTTCTTCAGTTTTGCCGATCGCCTTCGCTGCTTGCATTTGCTCGAAGAGTTTATCTTGTTTTTCTAGCAGCGGCTTTTCGGCTTTGTAGTCGGTTGTGCCGATTTTGGGCGTACCTTTAAAAGCTAAATGTTCCAGGTAGTGGGCGACTCCAGTTTGACCCTCTGGTTCGTTGGCGCCTCCCACGTCGGCGTGAATCAGAAACGATGCTACCGGGGATCTGGGCCTTTCGAGCACCACGAATGTCATGCCATTGTCGAGCTTAAATTCGGTGACTTGCTTGATTACGCGATCGAGCGACGGTTGCACAGACACTAATTGCGAGCCGCTAGCGGGGTTCTCGCGAGCGAGGGCGATTTCGGGGGAAATTCCCCACCACAGCAGCACAGCGGCGAGTAGGGAGGCAATGAATCGAGTTTTGGGTTTGGGCGATTCCCTAAGGGATCGCTTCGCCGCGCGTGGTTTTTGGAACTGCGGGATCATTCGATTTTAGATTTTAGATTTTAGATTTTGGATTGTCAAACCTGAGGTTTGTGCCGAATACAAGAGATTCTTGTTTAAGGATAAAGATTTTTTGAGGCATAAGCGATCTGTTGCGCCACAGATGTTAGGCTGATACAGCAAATCTCAAAAAGGGTCATTCGATTTTAGATTTTAGATTTTGGATTTTGGATTGTCAAACGGCAAGAAGTTTATGCCGAATAACAAGAGATGCTTTTTAAGCATAAAGATTTTTGGGGGCATAAGCGATCTGTTGCGCCACTTCCAGTTTAAGATTAAAGTCGCGCACTACTTAAAACTTAACATTATTTCGCCCGCCCGCCCCAAACCCGCAGTTCCAAGTGCATGAACCTAATCAAACGTAAAATACGGCTCGCTTAAAAGCTTGCTGTGTATGTCTTCCTCCTTCTTCCTTCTTTCTTCTTCCTTCTTCCTTCTACTTAAATCGCCAATTACCCATTCCAAAGCCATGCGAATTTTTAATCAGTCTCCTCCTTCAGAAACAGAAACCAAGAAACGAATTTTACAAGCAGCTCAGCGGTTATTTGCCCGCAGCGGATACGACGGTACGACAACTCGGGATTTAGCAGCGGCGGCGGGGGTGGCGGAGGGTACGCTATTTCGGCATTTTGATAATAAAAAAGCGATTTTGGTTGAGGTGGCGACGGAAGGATGGGTGGAGTTGCTGACAGATTTGCTGACGGAATTGAGCGAGATGGGTAGTTACAAAGCAGTGGCTCAAGTGATGCGGAGGCGGATGCTAAATATCCGCGAGAATAGCGATATGATGCGGGTATGTTTTTTGGAGGCGCAGTTTCATCCCGATTTGCGCGACAAAATTCAGTTGGAAGTCATCGGAAAAATGAGTATTGTGGCTGAGGCTTTTTTTGAAACGGCGATGGAAAAAGGAGTTTATCGGAAGATGAATCCAAAAATTGTCGCTCAAGTATTTTTGGGAATGTTTGCCGTCGCCGGTTTCAGTCAGAATACAATTATGGAGCCGAATGCTTCCCCGCAGGAAATGCAGGAAATGGCGGAAGGATTGGCAGAGATTTTTCTGAATGGGGTTTTAGTTAAGGATTAGTCAGTTGGCAGTGGTTAGTGGTTAGTGGTTAGTGGTTAGTTGTCAGTTGTCAGTTGTCAGTTGTCAGTTGTCATTAGCGCGATCGTCCCCGCTCGCGAACGTTATTAGCGCGATCGTCCCCGCTCGCGAACGTTATTAGCGCGATCGTCCCCGCTCGCGAACGTCATTAATCATTGGTCATTAGTAGTTCGGTTTTTTTCCTTCTTTATTCTTCCACGCATTTGTTAAATCCGTCGAGCGAATCCTTTGCCTAACTTTCTTCTACCTTATGGAAAAAATCTTAGACTATTCTATTAGGCCGCTAACGCAGGAAGACGAGCCTTTTTTGTGGCAAATGCTGTACGAAGCGGCGCACATGGCAGAAGAAGGTGAATCAACGGTGGAAGCTGTTGTGAATCATCCTTTAATTGCGAAATATGTCAAGCATTGGGGACGTGCAGGCGATATGGGCTTCCTAGCAATTGAATTGAACAGCAGCCAGCCAGTAGGAGCGGCGTGGCTGCGTTTATTTCCAGGGGATGACAAGGGATTTGGCTGGATTGACGATACTATCCCGGAATTGGCGATCGCGGTTCTTCCAGAATACACAAATCAGGGTGTAGGAACTCAATTGCTGGCTCATTTGTTGCCAGCAGCCAAAGCATCTTATCCAGCGGTATCCCTGAGTGTCAGAAGCTCAAATCGGGCCCTGAATTTGTACGAGCGATCGGGATTTAAAGTAATTGAGGGAAGCGAGATAATTAACCGCACAGCCGGGACATCATTGACTATGAAAATAGATTTTGATTGAGTAAATTATTACTCATCGTTAAACTCGTACATTTGCCGTGCCCAATTATCCCGATTTTCCTGCCATTCATCAATAAATGCTTCCCAAGTTGTATTGCTTTCTAGTTCCAGCAATAAACTTGATACTTCTTCAAGAGTCGATGCTGCTTGACATTCTTCTACCCAACTTTCCCGGCGCCGTTTCCATTGATTTTGCACCGCTTCCCACTCGATGTCTGATTCCAATTCAACTAGAAATTTTGCTAACTGTGACGGATCGACTGCTGCTTGCACGTCGCTCACCCAACTGTCGCGACGTTCTTTCCATTCTTGCGTCACTGCTTCCCATGCGAGGTTGCTTTCAAACTCTAACAGTAATTGGTTCAGTTCTACCATATTAAATGTTTAATTGTTTGCAGTTTGTGCTAAGGTGATTATACAAAAAAAATCAACAAAGAGTGTTAAAAAAATTTTAAGATTGCAGTGTCAGTGAAACTACGGAATATATATCAATACGGTTAACTTAAGAGATGACAACAGGGAAAACTCATGAAAAATATACATTGCGATTGCTTCGTTCCTCGCAATGACCATCTTAAGTGAACCGTATTGGAATATATATAATTGCATAATGAGCGATGAATTTAGGTTAGATAGGCTAGATATTCCCAGGAGTTGGAATCGCGGGACAGGCGACTGGACGGGAGTGGCGGCTGCGATGCAGAGAGGGGAAACTGTAGAAGTAATTCAAGAAGTTGGTTCGACTTTGTGGCGAAACAGTCTGCCGGAAAAACATTGTTTGTATTGGGATGGGGAAAATATATCACCTATCAAAGGGCGAATTTGGATTAGTTTTACCCAGAGAAGATTTGCGCCGGAATCTGTTTTGCCGAAGGTTCAGTGGCATCCGAGAGTGTTGTGGGTAGGGATAGGTTGCAAGGCCCGAACTTCGCGAGAATTAATCGAAACTGCGATTCAAAGTGTCTGTCGCAGTTATCATTTAGCGGAAAGTGCGATCGCAGGTATTGCTACAATAGACACTAAAGCAGGCGAAATCGGCTTGCTGGAACTTTGTCGATCGCGAAATTGGCCGTTAAAAACCTTTGCGGCTGATGTTTTAAGTTCCGTTGAAGTCCCCAATCCTTCAGATGTTGCAGCAAAATCAGTGGGAACGCCCAGCGTAGCAGAAGCCAGTGCACTTTGCGCGATCGAACCAACAGATTACACAATTATCAGCAACAGGCAAGATGCCTGTTCCACAATTATTAGCAACAGGCAAGATGCCTGTTCCACAAAGAGTGAATATTCTGCTTGTGGGGTGGGCATCCTGCCCGCCCATAACAGGCTTTTAGTGCCAAAAAAAATATTTTCCACTAAAAATCCCCTCCCTTTACAAGGGGGGGTTAGGGGGGGTTCTGCGGTAACTGTAGCCGTTGCAGTTTGCCCGATCGACTATCCAGGATAATATCTTACTGCTCGACACCGGTATTCACAAATCGGCCAATCAGCCCAGAAACCAACGACAACACAATTGAACCGAACAAAGCAGGCCAAAAACCGTTAATCGCAAAACCGATACTGAAAGCACCAGCCAACCACGAAGCCAAGGAAAGCGAAATCGCATTCACCACAAACAAAAACAAACCTAAAGTCAGAATGCTGAAAGGCAGCGTCAGCAATGTAATAATCGGCCTGACAACCGCGTTTACAAATCCGATAACTACAGCAGCCAGCATCGCCGCCGGAAAGCTCGTCACCGCAATACCTGGTACAATGTTAGCGGTAATGATCAGCGAAACGGCCGCTACTATCCAAGTTAAGAAAAAACTTAGCATATCTTTTTTTCATCTCCATCACTATTAATTAAGATTGTAGCTGTTTAGGCGATCGACCAAAGTTCGGGATACACTACCAAATACCCACCTTGCGACCACATCAGATTTATGAAACTCCGGCAACTAGCAGCATTCCTATTGGCGCTAACCATCTTCATCCTGCCGCGCGCAGCCCAAGCTCAATCTAAATATTACCCACCGCCGCTGTCCTTTAGCAACGCCGAACTGACAAGACGCGATTTTTCCGGTCAAATGCTGCGCGCCGCTGAGTTTTCTAACGCTAATATGGACTTAACTAATTTTTCTAATGCCGATTTGCGGGGAGCAATCATGAGCGCTTCGGTGATGACTGAGGCGAATTTGCACGGCGCAAATTTAACTAATGCCATGATCGATCAAATTAAATTTACTAAGGCTGATTTAAGCGATGCCATTTTAGTCGAAACAATTTTGTTGCGTTCTACTTTTGATGAAGCTGATATTACTGGTGCTGATTTTACTGATGCAATTATGGATGGCGCACAAGTTAAAGAATTGTGCAGCAAAGCCAGCGGAATTAATTCTCAAACTGGGATTTCAACTCGCGATTCCTTGGGATGTCGTTGATTTATTTTATAATCCCATTATTTCAATTTGTGGAACAGAAGGTACGTAGTTGGGCTTTAGCCCTCTTTAATATATACGCCTAAAGAGCGTACCTATTTTTATACAGAAGGTACGTTGTTGGGCTTTAGCCCTGTTTAATATATACGCCTAAAGAGGGCCCAAGCCCAACTACGTACCTATTTTTATGATAATAAAACCACTCTGGGGAAAGCTTGTTCCGGGCGGGCTAGAAGCCCTCCCCACAAGTAATAAACAGACAAAATTAATGTGATTGTGGAACAGGCAGGAAAGCCTGTTCCTGACAGCTCAAAACAGATTTATTAAGGCTTGGCTTTTTTCTGAGCAGCCTCATAATGTTCAGTCATCAACTGATTAACTTCTGGATTGTAAATCCGCAGATAATTCCAGTAATTCTCAAACACCGATTTCACATATCCTTTCGTTTCAGGAAACGGAATCTTTTCCGCAAAAGCATCCGGATCGCTAAAACTAAACCTCTTCAACCAATCTGCTACCGCATTCGGCCCTGCATTGTAACTCGCCACAGCTAACATCGAATTATTCTTGTACTCGTCGTGAGTATGATCCAAATACCAAGTTCCGAGTTTAATATTGTCGTCCACATTCTCCAGTGAATACTTTTTGAGGTTAATTTTTGCTGCTACCCAAGTAGCCGTTTCAGGCATTACCTGCATTAAACCAGTGGCGCCAACGGCTGATTTAATTCCGGGCATAAACCGCGATTCTTGCCGGATTAATGCTGTCACTAAAACAGGATTTATTTTCCGTTCTTCTGACCATTTGGTAATGTTTTCTAAGTACGGAAAAGGATAAAGGGCTTGCCAATAAGCTGGCTGCTGTCTGAGTGCTTGGTATTGGGTTCTATCATCGGGTTTGTCGCGCTGGCGCAAACTCCCCACCATCCACAAACCGTCTAAATTGTCTCCGACTCCAATTCGCATTAAACCGTCGGTAAACTGTTCGGCTATAGTTGGTTCGACGCGGTTGGTAAATTCTATTTGCCACAACGTCCAAGCATCTCTATCTTGACCTAATTGATACAGTTCTTTTAATGCAGGAGATCCGGCGGTTGGTTCGGGGCGCTGAGGCTGTTGCACTACCTTGGGAGATAAGTCTCGGACTGTGGTAAAGTCGCCTACTGGCCAGCCGAGAAATACTGCCGATCGCCATGCGAAATATGATTCTGGATAGCGTACAATGGTGTACTCAAATGCAGTCTTGGCATCCTGTTCGCGGCCGAGTTGCTTTGCCCATTTGCCGACCCAAAATGCTGCTTCTGGTGCTTGTTCGCTGTCGGGATTATGGGTGGTTAATTCCCTCGCCCACTGCCAAGCTGATTTTAAATCTCCGCCTTTGGCATACTGTTGGGCGATCGCCCAACGCAATTCGGCTGCTGTATCAGAATTGTTGTATTTTGTCAATAGCAACTTACGGGTTTGTGAGGCGGATTCACCGCTGCCTGCTTTGTCGAGAAGTTTGGATTTATCTAGCAAAGCTTCGGGGGCACGATCGGGGAATTTGCCGATCGCGCGATCGAGATACACGATCGCATCCTTGGGCTCGCTCAGCCGTGACAGCCGGATTAAACCCATACCAGTATCTTCGTCATTGGGGAAATCCCGCACTAATTCTTGATAGGCAATTCTCGATTCCGGGATTTTACCGTCTAGCCACAAACCGCGAGCTTTGCGGTAAACATTTTTGGCGGTGCGGGGAGCTTTTCCGTAAGCAATCGCTCCTTTGCCGTAATCCTGTTTTTCCCAATAGCCAAAGGCAATTTCTTCCCAATCTTCGGGTTTCAAAGTGGCGCTGTTTTGCTGCGCCAGTTGTTCTAATAATGTACCGTAATCTTTGACATAATGACCGTGCTTTGCTACTAGCAGCATTAACTCGGGCTGATTGGGATTTTCTTTTAACTTCTTCCGGGCTATTTCTACACTGCGCGGATGTGCGGGAAATTCCGTAATTGCTTGCTTCCAATATTCTGGTTTTGACTTGCCTAAAACATACAAAGCTTCGGCAGATACTGGGTCGCTAGGATAGTTTTTCAGCAAGTCTTCCCAAGCTTTTTGTGCTTTGCCTTTGTCGCCGCTCAATTGGTAAGCTTGCGCGCGTTTGAGGGCAATTTGAGCAGCTAAAAGTGGATATTCTTGCTCTAAATTTTCCAGTAACTTTAGTGCTTTGGTGGCATTTCCTTGCTGGATTAAATCGCTAGCAAGTAAATAGCGGGCGCGGCTTTGAGGGGAGATTTCCTGCTGTGGGTTCGTACTTGCAGACTGACTGGCGGCGAGTTCAACCAATTTTGCCGATCGCTCATTGGGTGACAGCGATACCAACATTTTGACTTCAGAGGCGGAATTCGCTGCATCCCGAGGCCGCTGAGCCTTCTGGAAGGGGCCGACACCCATCCATTTCGCCGCACCAACCACAGAGGCGATCGCCATTATGCAAACTGAAACGCCAATTAAAACAGAAACTCGGGTTTTTCGTCGCTTTAGCATGGGAAAATTTAAGAAAATAACAATAGAAAATCGATCGCCAGCGGACTTGGCTGATATCGTACCAGAATTTATTTAGATGTGTAGCGGAGAATTTAGGCGATAGATTTATTTACTCGATCGAATAAAAAACGACAAACCAGCAAGGACAAAGTACAATCAAAAATCTAAAATCTAAACTGTAAATCAAAACATGGAATTTCTAGTCACCGATACGCTCCCCTCTGCTTGGACGGGAGATGCCCTGGCAATTGGTCTATTTGAGGACGCTCTCTCGATCGCCGGCGACTTGGCGCAATTAGATGAAAAGCTTGCAGGCACGTTGAAAGAGCTGCTAATGGAAGTAGATTTTAAGGGCAAAGCGGGCCAGAGTGCGATCGCCCGTGTCGGCGGCAATAGTCCGATTCGCAAAATTGCGATCGTCGGTTTGGGGAAAGCCGCAGACTTAAAATTAGAAACCGTGCGGCAAGCTGCGGGCGCGTGCGCCAAGTTAGCCAAAAAGGAGAAATGCAAAACCCTCGGAATTAGCCTTCCGGTGTGGCAAAGTGCGCCGGATGTTACAGCAAGTGCGATCGCCGAAGGTGTCGAACTCTCCCTGAATCAAGACAACCGCTTCAAATCGGAACCCGACGATAAAAGCCCGCAAGTTGAACAAATTCATTTGCTCGGTTTTGCCGGTACCGAAAGTGCGATCGCCCGCGCCCGCCAAATCACTGCCGGAGTTATTTTAGCACGGGAATTAGTCGCAGCACCTGCCAATTATGTCACCCCGATTACCATGGCCGAAACCGCTCAAAGTCTAGCAGCAGAATGCGGTTTAGAATTAGAAATATTAGAGCAAGAAGATTGCGAAAAACTAGGCATGGGAGCCTTTCTCGGCGTTGCCAAAGCATCCGACTTGCCGCCGAAATTCATCCACCTGACTTACAAACCCGCAGGCACACCCCGCCGCAAAATTGCGATCGTCGGCAAAGGATTAACCTTTGATTCCGGCGGTTTGAACATCAAAGGTGTCGGCAGCGGTATTGAAATGATGAAAATAGATATGGGCGGTGCCGCTGCTACCTTGGGAGCCGCAAAGGCGATCGGACACATCAAACCAGATGTCGAAGTTCACTTTATCAGTGCCGTCACCGAAAACATGATCAGCGGCCACGCCATGCGCCCTGGAGACATCCTTACAGCTTCCAACGGCAAAACAATTGAAGTCAACAATACCGACGCCGAAGGTCGTTTAACCCTCGCTGATGCTTTGGTATTTGCTGATAAGTTGGGAGTTGACGTAATTGTCGATTTAGCCACTCTCACTGGCGCCTGCGTCATTGCTTTGGGCGAAGATATCGCCGGTTTGTGGAGTCCTCAAGATAGTGTCGCAGCCGAAATAGTCGCGGCTTCTGAATTGGCAGGTGAAAAGTTTTGGCGAATGCCGATGGAAGAGAAGTATTTTGATGGCTTGAAGGCTTTGCACGCTGACATGAAAAATACAGGGCCTCGTTACGGCGGTTCGATTACGGCGGCGCTATTTTTGAAGCAGTTTGTTAAGGACACTCCTTGGGCACATTTAGATATTGCTGGCCCAGTTTGGAGCGACAAGGAAAACGGTTATAACGGCGCTGGAGCAACTGGTTTTGGAGTTCGGACTCTGGTGCATTTGGTGCTTGGTGGTGCTTAATTAACTGTGGATTGGCTAGCGCAAAAATAGAGATTTTTGCTGCTGGCAATCTGGGTCATAGCAATCCTAAATCATTTGTGAATTTGTAACTCCCTCCCCGCAATTTCGGGGAGGAAGTCAGGGCCGTTTGGTTGTCGTCTTAGGTACGTAGTTGCGCTTCAGCGCTCTTCATAATCTCAGCAAAAAGCGCTATTATTTATTATCATCTTAGGTACGTAGTTGCGCTTCAGCGCTCTTAACAATCCCAGCAAAAAGCGCTATTATTTATTATCATCCTAGGTACGTAGTTCTTCAGCGCTCTTAACAATCCCAGCAAAAAGTGCTATTATTTATTATCATCCTAGGTACGTAGTTGCGCTTCAGCGCTCTTAACAATCCCAGCAAAAAGCGCTATTATTGATTATCATCCTAGGTACGTAGTTGCGCTTCAGCGCTCTTCATGATCTAAACAAAAAGCGCTAAGTTCGCAACTACGTATTTGCGTTCATCTCATTTAGGCAAGGGCGAAGCATTTCGGTACATAATTTATAGCCTTTCTCAAAAAGATGAGGTATAACTGACAGCTCATATAACTACTAAACTCACAGGGCTAAAGCCCAACAACATACCTTATCTTTCTGAAAACCGCTATATCGAAAATTATTCTAGAAGCACCAGGGATCGGAAACACTGCGCGCGATTATTTTTACTCCCAGAAACTTCAGTCAGCTTACAGGAACTACCAATTGCCTTTTTCCCCATTACCACCCTTTGATATCGTTTCCGGTTGCATCGGTATTGTTTAAACCGTCAACTGTCAACTATCACAGGGCAACTGTCAACTGTCAACTGTCAGCCGAAGCTATACAGTTTTGACATTCCATGCAAAAATAGCTGTTTCATAAAAAATGAAAAAAGTATATAATTATGTAAACATTTTTCAGCCACCGAAATCAAATAATTATATTTGATGGATTTGGATTGCTGCAAATAACTTTTTTCTTGAAATTTATGCAAGAATTATTAACATTTTTTTATGCAACACTGCCTGCATCTTCCGCACTTGGCTGCGACGGGCTGGCCCAGTTGCGACTGTACGCTGTTTTTGACTCGCTGACGGCACTCGCTTATTGCTCTCTGGCGCTATCTTTGGTTTATTTTACCCGCCAAAGTTCTCACAGCAAGATTGGAGGGCTATTTGCTGTCGGTTTTTTGGGCTGCGGCGCTGCTCAATTAACGCAAGTTTGGACGCTTTGGCATTCCATTGATTGGCTGTCGGTAGATCTCAAAGCTGCAAGTGGTGTGATTTCTTTGCTCTTAGCCGGATTTGCGATCGCCCTGATGCCGAAAGCATTTACCGAATCTGACTTAAATCTCACAGAAGATATTCCACAACAGCCGTTAAAACAGCTAGCAGAAAATCAGCAGCAAGATGATACACAGACAGCAGAATTGGCAAAACCACCGACAGACGATATTGTCGATCGCACTTTAACTCTCAGTTCGTTAAGCGAACTGTTACAAAAAGAAATTGCCGATCGCCACCGGATTGAGGAAAAGTTGCAATTGGCTCAATTTGCGCTCGACCGATCGGCAGATGCGGTATTCTGGATGGGAGCGGACGGTAAATTTTTGTACGTCAACGACGCCGCTTGCTGTTCATTGGGATATTCTGCCACAGAATTGCTCGATCTAACTGTGCACGACATCAATCCCGATTTTCCCGAAACTGCTTGGAATTTGCACTGGAAAGTCTTAAAAAGGTGCGGTTCCGTTAATATTGAAGTTCACCACAGCACTAAATACGGTCGCATTTTTCCAGTAGAAATTACGATCGACCATTGGCAATTTAACGGTAAAGAATATCAGTGCGCCTTTGCTCGCGACATTAGCGATCGCAAGCGGATTGAGGCAGCTTTGCGGGAAAGGGAACAAGAATTTAGATCGTTAGTTTCCAATATTCCCGGCGCAGTTTACCGTTGCAGTGCTGCGGGGCGATCGAGCTTAACTTTTATCAGCAGCGGCATAGAAGCTATTTCCGGCTATCGGGCAGATAACTTTATGCAAAAACCCGTGCAAGCTTTTTCTAGTATAGTTCATGGCGATGACGTGGGGCAGATCGATAAAATTGTCGATCGGGCGATTAAGACAAGACAACCTTACGCGATCGAATATCGCCTGATTCACAGCAACGGAAACGTGCGGTGGGTTGCAGAAAAAGGTCAAGCTATTTTCAACCCAGACGGTCAAATTTCATCCCTCAACGGCGCCATTTTTGACGTGACAGAGCGCAAAGCAGCGGAGGATGCTTTGCGACTCTCCGAGGCGATCGCCAACAACAGAGCCCAGCAGCTAGAAATAGCTCTCAAAGAACTCCGAGAAACTCAAGCTCACCTAATTCATACCGAAAAAATGTCAAGTCTCGGTCAAATGGTAGCAGGAGTCGCCCACGAAATCAACAATCCCGTGAGTTTTATCTACGGCAATATTTCCTACGCCAGCCAATATATGAGAGACTTATTGCAGCTTGTGGAACTGTACCAAACACACTATCCTCAACCACAAGTAGAAGTTCAAGAATATATTGAAAACATAGATTTAGAATTCCTGAAAGAAGACTTATTAAAAATATTCTCTTCGATGAAAATGGGAGCAGATCGCATTCGCGAAATAGTTCTGAGTTTGCGAAACTTCTCGCGTTTAGACGACTCGGTAAAGCAGCCTGCCAATCTTCATGAAGGCATAGACAACACACTGCTAATTTTGCACAACAAACTGCGAGCTAGATCCGAATATCCCGAAATTAAAGTCATCAAAGATTACGGGAAAGTACCCTTAATTGAATGTTATCCAGGTCAGCTAAATCAGGTATTTATGAATCTGCTTAGCAACAGTATTGACGCCTTGGAAGATGCTTGGAAGCAAAAAAAGCGTTCCTCTCCTAGGGCTTCGCTAACGGGTAGTGGCAACTGGAAACCAACTATTAGCATTCACACAGAAGCCCTTAACGAAAATATTATTTGCATCCGGATTGCCGATAATGCGATCGGCATGACAGAAGACGTGCGCCACCAATTATTTGATCCGTTTTTCACCACAAAACCGATGGGGAAAGGCACCGGTTTGGGCTTAGCCATCAGTTACCGAATTGTGGTGGAAAAACACGGCGGAACCTTGATCTGCCATTCGGTTTTGGGCGAAGGGACGGAATTTGCGATCGAGCTTCCATTATAAACTAGCTATAGATAATTTTACTTGCAAGTTGGCAACTCGATCGCCAACTCCGCCCCCTCTCCGGGTGTCGAAAAACACCGCAACTTCCCCCGATGATTTTCCGTGACAATTTGATAGCTAGTTGCTAGCCCCATCCCCGTACCTTTACCCACCGGTTTAGTCGTAAAAAAGGGATTAAATATTTTTTCTTGAACTTCGGGAGTTATCCCGCAACCGTTATCATGAATCGAGATCGACACGCGATTGTCAGCAGCGAACGAAGTGGCGATCGCGATCCGACCAATATAATTTAATTTGGCGCTGGGTTCTAGGCTTTCTCGCCTTTGTTCGATCGCATCGATCGCATTCACCAGCAAATTCATAAATACCTGATTTAACAAACCGCCATAACATTCAACCAGAGGTACTTCACCATAATATTTGGCGACATGAATTTCTGGTTTTCCCGCCCTACCGTTCAAGCGATTTTGTAAAATCACTAAGGTACTTTCGAGATTCTCGTGAATATCTGTGCTTTTTAAATCCGCTTCGTCCAACCGCGAAAAAGTCCGCAGCGACTTAACAATATCGCTGATGCGCGCGGCTCCAGTTTTCATCGATTTCAACAGCTTATAAAAATCATTTTCTAGATACTCAAGCTCGATATCTTCGATAAAATCGGCAATCGCCTGGGGCGGAATCGGATAATGCTCTCGGTAAAGATGAATTAGTTGAATTAACTCGCTCGCACAATCGGTAGCAGGTTGAATATTGCCATAAATAAAACTGACTGGATTGTTAATTTCATGGGCAATTCCGGCGACTAATTGACCCAAACTAGACATTTTTTCCGCTTGAATTAACTGAGTTTGGGTATCCTGCAACTTTTTCAGGGTTGCTTCTAATTCTTCAGTTTGCAGCCGCAGTTGAATTTCTGATTGACGCACTGCTGCTTCCGCCTGCATCCGTTCCATTTCCGCAGCCGCACGGGTGGCAAATATTCTCAAGATAGCTGACTGCATTTCTAGATATTTCACCATCGGCTCAGTATCCATCACTACGAGCAATCCCCAACAATTTCCAGCGGCATCTACAATCGGTACACCCGCATAACTTTGGGCTTGGAGACTTGCTAAATTATCATCTTTGGGGAACCAGCAGTGCAAGAGATTGGGATACCGACATATCTCGGTACACCGCTCGACATTTTGACAGGGTGTCTCGGATAGATGGTAAGTAAAATTATCCCCAAATTCATCTCCCGCCCAAAATGCTAGAGTTGTGGCGATCGTTTTTTCAGAGTCACCAAATTCAGCAATCAAAGCATAGCGAACTTCTAGTGCCTTGGCGAGATATTGAACGCAGCTTTTGAAGAATGCTGCGCCGGTTTTTGCCGCCGTACCTTCGACTACTAAGCGGAGAGCTTGCTGTTGGCGTTTGCGATCGGTGATATCTCTGGCGACAAACACCACTTGCTCTTGAGACATGGGAGAAATCCTGGCATCAAACCAGACTGAGCGATCGCCAATTGGTAATGAGTATTCCAACTGCGTCACGCATTGATTGGCGATCGCTTCTTGAATCGACTCTAGGAAAAAATCTGCTGATTCTTTGGGTAAAACTTCGTGAAGAGTTTTACCTAAAATTTGAGCGGTAGGTTTGTACAACAAGGGAGCCGAGCTGGGAGATATTTTGAGATAGCGTCCCTCTGCATCGAGCACCATAATCACATCCTGCATGGCGTTAAATAGTGCGATTAATTCTGCTTGAGAGGCAGCTAACTCTAATTCTGCGGTTTTGCGATCGCTGATATCGCAATGAGTGCCGATAAACCGCATCGGTTCAGATTCTTCGTCCCATTCCACCACCTGACCCCGGTCTAAAATCCACTTGTAAGAACCGTCTTTGCAGCGCAGGCGGTGTTCGTTGCGACAGGTAGAAGTTTCGCCGCGAAAATGTTTGGCAAAATCTATATAGCATTGAGCTTTATCCTCTGGATGTACCCGACCGTCCCACTCTGCTAAATCATTCACAATTTCGTGTTCTGCATAGCCCAGCATCGCTTTCCACTGCCTGGAAAAGATGACTTCATTGGTTTTGAGGTTCCAATCCCAAGTGCCATCTCCCGCTCCTTCTATAGCCAACTGCCAGCGGCTGTTACTTTCTTCTAAAGCGATTTGTGCTTGTTTTTGAGGGTGGATGTAACGCGCTATTCCCAAACAGGCAACGAATTCTCCAGCGTCATTTACGATCGCGGATACATTGGCAGAGTGCCAGTAATAGTTGCCATCTCGATGCAAAACTCGGTACTCAGATCCCCGCAGTTTCTCACCTTGCAAAGAGCGATCGAGAGTATTTTTACAAATTGGTAAATCTTCTGGATAAACCCAATTAGCAAAACTCTCATGTAACATTTCTGCTGCTTCATATCCCATGATTTCTTTTAATTGGGGACTGACATAGCTGAAGGTGCTATCGGGATTGACGATATAAACCATATCGTTGAGATTTTCCACGATCGTGCGGAATCTGTTTTCACTGGTTTTGATGGCAATTTCTGCGGCTTTGCTCTCGGTATTGTCCCGAACATAGCCATGCCAAATAGTGCTGCCATCGGGTTGTCGCTGCGGTGTAGAATCGCCGCGCAACCACCGCAACCGCCCGTCGGGAAAACACAGCCGGTATTCGCAACACCAAGGTATCTGATGTTGGGCAGAATCGAGAATCGATTGATAAACGCGATCGAAATCTTCAGGATGGAGGTGATTGAAAATACAAGTCGCATCTTGTTGCACTTGTTCTCGGGTAACGCCGTAAATCTCTTCCAGTCTGCCGCTGGCATAGGGAAAATGGAAACCACCATCAATATCCATGCGAAACTGATAAATAACGCCCGGGATGTGGCGGGCAATTTGCTCTAAAATACCAGTATCTGTGGGACTGATGGGACTCTCCGGTGCGATACCTGCTTCCCGAAGTTGAGCTTGGGTTTGGGCGAGTTGGCGGGTAAGTTCTTCGACTTGTGTTTCGGCTTGTTTGCGCCCTGTAACATCTCGCATGACTAACAAGTAGCGGTGAGGCCAAAAGTTGAGCGTTATTGCATATTCGACGGTGCGAATCTCTGCATCAGCCCGCACTAACTCAAATTCACCCTGCACTTTTTCCGGTTTCTGGCATTCTTCCCACACCTGTTGAAAATTCCAGCTTGGTTTTGCAAACTCCCAGATCCAGCGCCCGAGGAGTTGTTCTCTTTTTAGTCCAAGCAATTCGCAGGCGGCGGGGTTGACATTGAGGTATCGCCCTTTGTTATCGGCGATCGCGATCGCATCTAGAGCAGTTTCCCAAATAGTCCGCAATTTCCTCTCTCTGAAACAAATCAAAGTGCGATCGTCTGCTGCTGATGGGGGATTGATTTCTCGATCGCCGTCTAAAAATTCAGACATAAATTATTGAATTAGGTGTAAAATAATACATAGTATTTGCGTAATATCGCCAACCAACTTACGAGTTACTCTATTTCTACTAATTCTCAAAACTCACAGAACAATAAGGTTCCTCGTACCGGAACACCCTTAAATCCTGAAAAAAAGTGACAATCTCGCCTCGACGCACCTGAGACAATAGTTAGGCAAACACAGCCAAAACTTGTAACTGTTGCCAGACAAAAAGAGCATAGAAATCATTTTCTATACTAATTATACAGAAATTTTCAGCATTCTTATAAGTAGATTCACTTAAATTCGCGGGCGAAAACAAAAAGTTTTATGTTTTTTTGATTAATAAATCAGAACCCTGACGCTCAGAAATCGATATTTGTCAACAGCAAAGACACGCAAATATCCGCAGATCGGATTAATTTTAAATCTGGGGAGATTTGGGTGTCTTTACTTGGATTTGCGGTGTTATGCTGCTTTATTCGCCGTAATGGCCACCAGCAACCTTACCCCGAAATACTACGTAGTTGTAGATGTTGTAGAAAATCATGATCGGGATCAGAAAGCCGATGAACACAATCATAAATACCAGGGCGCTGGGTGCCGCCGCCGCTTGGTAAATCGTGAGTTGTGTCGGAATAATGTAGGGAAAAACAATCAATCCCAAACCGATGAAACTGAGCAAGAAAATCATAATCGTCCAGACAAACGGCGTGCGTTCTTGTTTTTGTTCCAGGCTTCTGAGCAAGAGTCCAACCAGCAGCAATCCCAGCACGGGAATCGCCGCAAAAACATAAACTAGCGGTTTATCGAACAATCTTGCTCTGGTACTTTCATAAAAAACCGGAGTGGCGATGGTAATCAAAATTGCTCCGATTAACGTTGTCACCGCCGCAATTTTAGCGGTGCGGTAGTGATTTGTTTGCAATTCCCCATCGGTTTTCATAATCAGATAGGTGGAACCGATCAACACGTAGCCTTGAACCAGTGTCAAAGCCACCAAGATCGATCGCCAATCCAGCCAATCCCAAGTAGTCCCCACAAAGTGACCCGCTTCATCCACCGCAATGCCTTCAAGCACCGCGCCGAGGGCAAATCCTTGAGCTAAAGCTGCCAAAAAACTGCCCGCACCGAAAGCATAATTCCAAAACAACTTGCGGTTAGAATGCTCGCGAAATTCAAAGGCTACAGCCCGAAATATTAAACCGAAAAGCATCATGCAAATCGGTATGTACAAGGCAGTTAAAATTGTGCCGTAAGCCAAAGGAAATGCACCAAATAAAGCGCCTCCCATTAAAACCAGCCATGTTTCGTTAGCATCCCAAACATTGCCCAGACTGGTCATTAAAATGCCTCGGCGCTCGTCATCAGAAGCAGTCAAAGATAATATTCCCACCCCTAAGTCAAAGCCGTCTAGCATGACATAGAGCAAAAGAAATAAACCCAAAATGATGAACCAGACTTGCGGGAGAAAATGCTCCAAAGCTTGCATAAAATCTCCTATTGTTGTGCTTCTACAGGGCGTTGATCGGGAATGTGTTCTGCGAGTTCAGTTTCGATCGCAGGTTGATTGCCTAAACCAGGTACTGACAGATTTAAATTAGGGCCTTTGCGGATAATGCGGCTGCCAAAATACAAGGCGCAAACAAACAAAAAGCTGTAAATAATCGCAAAGAAACTCAGAGAAGTTAAAACATTGCTAGCGGGGATATTTGATACGCCGTCAGCCGTGCGAATTTGCCCGTATAAAACCCAGGGCTGTCTGCCTACACAGCGCACAATCCAACCCGATTCTACAGCGATATATCCCAGGGGTGCTGCTAAGATCCAAGCGCGCATCAACCAAGGTTGACTGCTAATATTTTCAGCAGAAAGTTTGCCTCGCATCCACTGAATTGTGCTGAACAGCATCAATCCTACAAAGAAGAATCCAATCCCGGACATGATGCGGAAACAATAGTAGATTAAACCTACCATCCGGGGTCGATCTTCTGGTTTCCACTCTTTTAAACCGAGGACTGGTTCGGAAAGTTTTTGTTTGAATTCTAGAACGTATCCTAAGCCATTGGGAATTTTAATTTCCCAGTCATTTTTTTGGGCTTTTTCATTAGGCAAAGCTAGCAAAGTCCAATCGGCTGATTCTCCGGCTGCTGAGGTTTCCCATTTAGCTTCGATCGCTGCTAATTTTGTCGGCTGATAGTGATAGACTTGTTCGGCGCTCAAATGTCCGATGAATATCTGCAAAGGTGCAACTGCGATCGCCGTCGCTATGGCAATCTTTAAAGATTTGGAAAAGAAGGCTTCGTTGCGCTTATTTAGAATGTACCAAGCGCTAATTCCACCAATTACAAACAGGGAAGTTTCTAACGTCGCAAAAAACATATGTAGAATGCTGTTTAATGCGAAGGGGTTCATAATTGCTTGAAAGTAATCGGTGACAACAAACTTGCCATTGACCATTTCTCCGCCTGCTGGAGTTTGCAGCCAAGAGTTAGCGACTAAAATCCATACAGTGGATAGGTTTGCGCCGAAGGCTACCATGATGGTAGCGAAATAATGGACGATCGGGTGAACGCGCCCCCAACCGAATAGCATAATTCCTAAAAAGCCAGCTTCTAGCATAAATGCCATTGAAGCTTCAAACCCTAAAATGCTGCCAAAAAAGTCACCCACGGCTTCGGAAAATGGTGCCCAATTCGTCCCAAATTGAAACTCCATGGGAATGCCGGAAGCTACACCAATACCGAAGTTGAGAACGTATAGTTTCGACCAAAAACGAGCGTGGTGGTAATAGTCAGGATTGCGAGTTTTCAGCCACATTCCCTCAACAATTACCAGATAAATTCCCATTCCCGTTGTCAAAACTGGCCACAGCATATGGAATATGGCGGTTAGCGCAAATTGCATCCGCGATAGCGCCACGGTATTAGATAAGATATCCATGTTTGTGTCCTTTGGTCAGTTCAACAGAGATTAGTTTGCACAATTTTTAGAATTGACATTAACTACAATGTAATGTAAAAATTCGTGACATTTTGTATGGTTGGCAATTTTTAAGGTTTTATACAGATTTGATTTGTGTTTTTTAATACGTTTATCGGTTGTTTTTATTGGAAAATAGGTACATTTGAATTTATGGTTGGGTGGGCGGGTTTACCAGATTATTGGTTTTGGGCGATTATTTCGGTGAACCAGCCCTTACAAGATTGATATTTGTTGATGCGGGGATACGATTTTAGTACATTTGAATTTATGGTTGGGTGGGGGCGGGTTTTTGAGATTGTTTGTTTTGGGCGGTTATTTCGGTGAACCCGCCCCTACAATATTGATGTTTTTTAGGGGATAGGATATTAGCGAACGGTGACTGTATGACTGAGTTGGGTGGGCGGGTTTTTGAGATTGTTTGTTTTGGGCGGTTATTTCGGTGAACCCGCCCCTACAATATTGATGTTTGTTGAGGGGAATATTATATTATCTAACTGTGACTGTATAACTGAGTTGAAAGGGTTTAAATTTAGCTGCGGCTTTGGGTTTTCCGCTGAGTTTTAACTCGTAGATTCCTGCCTTGGGAAATACAATTTCTGCTCCGGGAATGCCTTGGTAGCGCTCGGCAGATACGGCTTTTAAAGGCGGTTCAATCAGCGGTTTATCCCCCTGTTTGTGATTTTTTGGATAAACCGCTAGCTGGCAGTTGCACTGCTCTAAGGGGATAATTTGACCGCCCCTGCGAGTCAGTGCAAACCACACTTTTGCAGTTTCTCCGGCGCGGGGATTGTGGTTTGGTTCGAGGTGAAAGGTAGCGGCGACATCTCCCGAGATTTCGACTTCGTGGGCGATCGCAGTTGTGTTTAGCTGCGGTATGGGAAATATTCCGGCTTGTACTAGCAATCCCAAGAAGACTAACAATCCTAAACTTTTACTTTTCTTTGACAGGTGCAACATAGAAATTATCCAGTGATAAAATTGACCAAAATAAGCGCGATCGCACTAACAAAACTAACACCGCAACCGCGGCTAAGACGGCTGTCACCAGTCGATCGTACAACTTCCATTCAAAACCGCCGAGATAGTGGGAGCCGATGAGGGCTGCGTGAAGGGCGCACAGCAAAAAAGCGGGTACTGTTAGCAAATGAATTTGCCGCCACCGCTTCCCTAAATAATTTTGAAGCCGATCGCAACTTGTCACCGCTGCGGGTATCATCAACAGCAGTCCCAGCATTCCCAATGCCATCCCTAATTGATGCTGCGGCAGCATAAAAGATACAGCGTCAAAATTCCATTGCAGCGTATGATCTAGCATATGAAACGTGTGGGCAAGGGCGATCGCAAACCCTCCGACACCCAAAGCCCGACGGTAGCGCAACAGTGGCGGCAAAAACTTGCTGAGCGGACGCGCAATCAGTGCTAGCATCAAGCATATTAGGGCTGCGTGGCCTGTCAGATCGACCATTTCATCGGTTCGCAACAGAGTAATGATGCCGATCGCCAGTGTCACCCAACCACCTGCGCGAAACAGTTTACTGCGTTTGTGGGCGCTGAATCTGCCAACAAAAAATCCCACTCCCAGCATAGTTGGCAAGGTACCCGCTCCAAAAGCAAACATCGTTGCCGCACCCAAAATTGGGTTTCCGGTTTCCGCTGCTTTGATTTGCGCTGCATACAGGAAACCGCAGGGAATTAAACCCCAAAGCAAACCCAAAGCCAATGGTATCCACCAGTTGTTTTGAGTTGAAATCTTGGTCATTGCACTGCTGATGCGATCGTGCTTCACTGGATGCAGCAATGGCAAACGCGGCAGCAAATCTGGTTTAATTTGTACCAATCCAAACCAAATTAGCATTGTACCGGTGATAATGGCGATCGCCCGCCGCCACCCGCTACCGATACCTGCCATTTGCCCGCCTGCAATCAATACCGAACCCACTCCGCCAATTGCAGCGCCAACTAAAGCATAAGCCACAATTCTTCCCACATTTAATAGCAGGTGAAAGCGGAAGGAAGCTAATTTATCTTTGTCGGTACTTGACAGGGAAAAAGCCACTGTCAGCGGGCCGCACATTCCGGCGCAGTGTCCGAAACTGCCGAGAAATCCTAAAGTTGCAATTAGCAGGATGTCTAGCATTTTGAGTCAGGGGATTTTAGATTTTACATTTTAGATTGGTTTTTACTGCTTATGTCATGTCTGGTCAATTACCCGCGATCTGGTTTGTAGTGAGGACTTTAGTCCTTGATTCCTAAGGACTAAAGTCCTCACTACAAACCCTTTTGATTGTGGTCAACTCTCAACTGTTTTGAATGCCGATCGCCAAAATCCCCAAAATTTTATCAACTTCATTCAAAAAATACTCTAATAAATCTATTTTAACTGATTGCCCTTCCAGTATCAAAAACTTCCAAATTTCTCCCGTTGTCACCACTCCATAAATCTTTGATACCTGATTTCCCTCGCGCTCATTAAACAGTTGCGCTGCATACATTTCGGCCACGCACTGACCCAACCCAGCATTAATATTTTCCTTTTTTGCCTCAACGATTAAAATCGCAGGTGCGCTTAGAATCAAAAGTTCTACCGATCGGCTAATCAGAAAATCGCAACTCCCGTTTAATCCCAAGTCGCTATCAACCGTAAAATCGACACCCGAAAACAAACTAATGCGATCGGGAAACAGTCTGGTGAACTACCCAACACCCATCTGAGCACAGATAGGGTGTAGGCTTCCCAATTCATTGGGGATTGCCTCGGTCTTCATGGCTTTTTTACGTCCTGATAACTTTGGTCTTACATCCCCTCCAAGGGCAGAAGAGCTAGTTCCTAACTCCAAAAGTCGCAAACCTTCATTTTTAATATTGATTGCAGCATTAATATCTCTATCATGCTGTTTCTGGCAGTGAGGACAATCTACAAACCTTACGCCCAATGAATCATAGCCTTTCTGTAGCATCGGGATTGGTAGTAGAGTCTCGCTACAAAGTTGAGAAGATGGGAAAAAACGTCCTATTTCTTGGTAGGTATGACCAAATTTCTCAGCTTTGTACTTGAGCATGGTTTGAAACATCCCCCATCCTTGGTCTGATATCGATTTTGCCAAGTTGGGATTTTTTACCATGTTCTTAACTGCCAAATCTTCTACACAAATAACTTGGTTTTCGTAGGCTATTTTGCGAGATAGCTTGTGTAGAAAGTCTTCACGAATTCTAGCTATTTTGCTAGAAACTTTGGCTAATATTCGTCTAGCTTTACGACGTTTATTAGAAGTTTTATCTGTCTTTTTAGCTAATTTTTTCTGTTTGCATTTTTTATTATTTTCTAGTTTGGCTAATTGCTTTTTAGGTAGGTCATATTTTGAGCCTTCGGAAGTTATAGCAAAGTGCTTCAATCCTAAGTCAACGCCGATAGCTTCCCTAATTGCAACTACCGGATTGTCATTTTGGTTAAAAAGAATAGATGCGTAGTACCTGCCGTCTGCATTTCTCGATATTGTTACAGTCGTGAATTTAGCATCAGGTAGTTGTTTGTGAAACACAGTTTTCATTAACCCCAGATTACCGGGAAACTTAATAACAGAATCCTCTGGCATCAGTTTGATATTTTGGGGATATTGAATTGATTCCTTACCATGTTTAGATTTAAAGTTAGGGAATTTAGCACGACCCTCAAAGAAATTGACAAACGCACTTGAAAGATTGAATGTTACTCGTTGTAAAACTTGGCTATAAGCTAGTCCCAACCATTCAAATTCTTTTTTTAGTCCCGGAAGCAACTTATCCATAGCTGCTTTAGAAAGCCCCTTGCCTGTTTCTTTGTACGCGGTGGTTGTTGCATTAAGCATATGATTCCACAACCATCTAGTATTGCCAAAACATTGAGCTAGATATGATTCTTGCTTGCCTGTAGGATAAATTCTCATCTTAACTGCTCTATACATGGTATCGACCTTACCGTGTTTACATATTCATAGTAACACATTTTTGATGATTGTTTCACCAAAAACAGAATATTTTGCTCGTTTCGTCGTCGTAGTCTTCCCGGTTTTCGCTGCGCTCAAATGTGGTCAGACTACACTCCTCAACTCACGCGCAATTCATCTCGACACTGACAAACGTACAGGTACAGTGTGAGCCTTCTTGCTGTTCGAGGTAAGTTCCAGCAAAATCGGCGCAATAATCATTTCTGAGCGCGATTTTTCCGTATTGCTCGCCAGAGCAAAAGGAACATTATAAGCTAAAGTTTCTGTTAAATAATTGCTGCATTTTAAATCAGGTACGGCCGAAAACAAATCTTGTCTGGGCGAAATCGTTAAATTTAAAGATTTTTTGACACTTGCCAAACTAAAATCGCTGTAAGCCATACCTTTTGCCCTTAATTTTTTACTTTCTTAGGACTTCTACCCCATCTGACTGACGCAAGCTACCCCGCGATCGAGGGTGCATCTTAATTTGGCAAGGGCGAAGCATTTCGGCACATAATTTATGAACCAGAACCAGAGATTGACTGCCGAAATGCTTCGCCCCTACGAATATATTTGCAAAAATCAGATGCACCCGCGATCGATCGACGGTTTGATTCGGGTACCATAACTGTCAACTGTCAACTGTCAACTGTTATAACTACTTTTGTTCTGGATGCGCCGCCGCCGGCGATGTCGCTCCCATTTGATTAATAGCAGCAATTAGCTGATAAAGCCGCCCCGCATCCCGCTGGTTGAAATGCAAAACTAGGCGCGGTAAAGCGAAGGTTTCATCTGTGGCTTCGGCGGGCAGAGCTTGACTTTTTTCAATTTTACCGTCTACCAAAATATCGCTAAAATTAGTATTTAGCCGATCGACATTCTCGTCAGAAAGTTGAGACTTCAAGCGAATTACCAGTTTTCCGTCCACGTAACGGCAGGAATGATAAACCAGATAAAAACTCGCGATCGCCTCACAAGCGACATTTATATCGTCTGTAATCGTGTACAGGCTGCGATCGTCCGCTGAAATCAAACCCCGACCCCGCAATTGTTTTTGTACAAAATAATTCCAATCGTGCCAATAATCGCCTCCGGGTCGATCGAGCAAAACCAAAGGGGCCGGCCCAAACTTGCCAGTTTGAGTCAAAGTCAGACACTCAAAAGCCTCATCCAGAGTGCCGAAACCGCCGGGAAACAAAGCCAAAGCATCGCTTTCCCGGAGAAAGAATAACTTGCGGGTGAAAAAATATTTAAAATTGAGCAACTTGGAGTCGCCCGCAATGACAGGATTAGAACTCTGCTCGAAAGGTAACTGAATGTTCAGCCCAAAAGAACGTTCCGCAGTCGCCCCCTCATTCCCTGCCTGCATAATCCCCCCACCGCCACCAGTAATCACCATAAATCCCTGCTGGGCGATCGCCCGTGCAAACTCTCTGGCTAGCAAATATTCCGCCGATGTCGGCGACACCCTCGCCGAACCAAAAATCACAATTTTGCGAACGTGGCGGTAAGGATAAAACATGGAAAAAGCTCTCTCCATATCTCGCAGGGACGCCGCCATAATCTTCCAATCGAGGCGATCAAGTTCCTCTCCAGCCATTTGCACGATCGTCGAGAGCGATCGTTCGATCCACTCAGAGTGCTTTAACATTGGCAGGCGATCGATTAAGTCGATCGCATCAGCTTGGAGGGACTCAAAACCTTGACCAGAAGGAATCATGAATTTTTCCGAAACGGTAACAATTTGTTGGTAGAAAAAATTAAGGGGCAAGCCAAATTTAGAAGCTAATAGCCACCAGCAAATAGCGCTGCTAGCAACTAATAACTTTTCCAGTAGCTTTACCCCGGTTTTGAAGATAGTTAGCTTTCGCGGCCCAAAAAAACAGCCCGAAACCTCTGGCAGTTTGGTTAAATGTACTTTTCCAGAGTGTTGGCCAGAGTAGTTTTCGGAACTGCCCCAACCACCATATCAACCCGCTGACCGCCCTTAAATATCATCAGCGTCGGAATGCTGCGGATACCGTATTGGCTTGCCACATTAGGATTCTCGTCGGTATTAACTTTTACTACCTTCACCTGCCCTTCATATTGCTGGGCAATTTCGTCTACGACGGGCGCCACCATCCGACAGGGCCCGCACCAGGGAGCCCAAAAATCCACTAGAACTGGAACTTCGCTATCGAGCACTTCCTGCTTAAAGGTAGAGTCGGTTACTTGCGCGGCTGCTGACATCCCTAGCCATCCTTGTAAATACTATTTCTCGGATAACAAGTTTAGCAAAAAGTGTCACCACTTGCGTCAGTCGATTTTACGATTTTAGATTTTAGATTTTAGATTTACTTGCAGCATTGAATCTGGGAGCGTGAACTTCGATCGAATATTTTGAGTTCTCCACTCCTGGCGCCCGGGGCTGGTATCCGTTTTTGGGTAGGGAGCGACGACTTTAAGAGAAGGCTTCAGAAGGAATTCGAGAAATGGAAGTTATAAAAAGGCATTCGGCCGCAAAAAATTCTCTGTAACTCCCCCTCCCCCTCTCCCCCTCTCCCCCTCTCCCCCTCTCTCCCTCCCCCACTCTCCGGATCGAACAGCCTTAACCCCGTACCTACTGAGTAAAGGGGAGCGCTTGGGGTCAAAAAGGAACCGCCCGAACAGTAGTCCGGGCGGAGTGTGGTGTGAGGAGTGAACGGAAACATGCGTCTCCGCTTCTTATATTGTGACACCTCCTTCTCGATAATTCCACAACATTCTGTAAATTTCGAGACGATCGCACAAATTTTGTCAAGGTATCCTGGTATTCGATCGGTAAATCTACTTGCCCATGCCCAACTGCTGAGCTTTTTGATAAACTTTACCCTCAGTCAGCAGAGAAGGAGCAATCACCACTTCCACTTGCTGCATCTCCTTAATATCCTTAGCGCCCAGAGTGCCCATGCTAGTTTTCAGAGCTCCGAGCAAGTTGTGCGTACCGTCATCGAGCAGGGCTGGGCCCCGCAAAATTTGCTCCACAGTCCCAGTAGTCCCCACGCGAATCCGAGTGCCTCGCGGCAAAACCGGGCTGGGAGTCGCCATCCCCCAGTGAAAGCCCCGGCCCGGAGCTTCGGCGGCCCTAGCAAAGGGCGAACCAATCATTACTCCATCGGCGCCGCAGGCAATGCACTTGCAGATATCGCCCCCGGTAATTAAACCGCCGTCAGCAATCACCGACACGTATTTGCCAGTTTCGCGATAGTAGTCGTCCCGGGCGGCGGCGCAGTCTGCTACCGCTGTCGCTTGGGGAACGCCGACACCCAATACCCCCCTAGATGTGCAAGCAGCCCCCGGCCCTATGCCCACGAGAATGCCTGCGGCGCCAGTTTTCATTAAATTCAGGGCGACTTCGTAGGTGACGCAGTTGCCCAAAATTACGGGTATTGGCATCTCTTGACAGAATTGGGTCAAGTCCAAAGATGCGATCGACTCTGGGGAAAGAAAAGCCGTCGAGACTACAGTAGCCTGGACAAAAAATATATCGGCTCCCGCTGCGGCAACTGTTAAGCCGTATTTGCTCGCAGCGGCCGGTGTACCGCTGACGGCGGCAATCCCTCCTCCAGCTTTAATTTCTTTAATTCTGAGATCGATTAATTCTGGCTTGATGGGTTCGGCATAGAGTTGCTGCATCAGGGACACAAATTCGTGGTTCCCAACAGAAGCGATGCGCTCTAAAATGGGTTGGGGGTCGGCATAGCGGGTTTGAATTCCTTCTAGGTTGAGCACGCCCATTGCTCCCAATTCCGACAGCAAAATAGCCATGCGGACATCGACTACTCCGTCCATGGCGCTGGCGATGATCGGGATTTCTCGATCGATCCCGCCAATCTGCCACTTAGTATCTGCCAAACTCGGATCGAGGGTACGCTGTCCCGGTACGAGCGCGATTTCATCTATGCCGTAAGCTCTGCGAGCGCTTTTGCCCCGCCCAATTTCAATATTCACGCTGTTTCACTTCCACAATGTATTTAAATTAGACTAACAAAAAGTTCGCCGACCTGTGGGTAACGATCGCGCGGCTGTGTTTAAAATAATCTCGTCACTAAATTCTGATTTTATGAAATCCAAGGAGATACTTTTCCTCAGCAACGGCCACGGGGAAGATGCGATTAACTGTCAAATTGTCAATGCTTTGAGAGCATCTGCGCCAGATATTCAGGTTTCAGCGATGCCCATTGTCGGTGACGGGGCTGCTTACAGTCGATCGACAGTACCAATTATCGGGCCCACCAGTCCCATGCCATCTGGGGGAGTTTTTTACATGAATCCCCTATTTTTCCTCAAAGATTTGAGGGCGGGGCTAATTCGTTTGACTTTGCAGCAAGTGAAAGCTGCTTCGGCGCATTCGCAGCAATGCGATTTGGTAGTAACGACTGGGGATATTGTCGCGGCGGGGTTCGCCCATGCCACAGGCCGCCCGTATATAATTTTTCTGTCGGCTCATTCTACTTATTATGAAGGGCTAGCCGATTTGGGTTTCCTCTTGAATTATTTGCTTTCCTCCGAGCAATGTCTGGCTATTTTCACTAGGGATGCTTTGACTGCTGCGGACTTAAACCAACAGGGTTTCGAGAAAGCCATATTTGTCGGCAATCCTGTCATGGACAACCTCAATGCTATAGGCAAAGATTTGCAGTTAAAGCCCGGAGTTCGGACGATCGCCCTTCTGCCCGGTTCGCGGCTCCCCGAAGCCAACGACAACCTAGTTTTGCTGCTAAAATTGGTCAAAGAAATTGCCGCCAACTCTACCTTACCAGTGCAGTTTCGAGCAGCCTTAGTTCCAAGTTTAATGCTGGAATTAGATAATATTGCAGCGCGCTCCGGATGGCTGCACCGAGAAGGAAAGTTAGTTTGTCAAGAAATCAAACAGCATGGTAGCGAAAAAGCAGCAACAGTTGAAGTAATTTGCTACTCAGATGCTTTCGCCGACATTTTGCAGCAGTCTAATTTAGTAATTGGGATGACCGGAACTGCGATCGAACAAGCCGTAGGCTTAGGAAAACCAGTAATTACCATCCCCGGTAACGGCCCGTCATTTACCTATCGGTTTGCCGAGGCTCAAAATCGGCTTTTAGGTGATTCAGTGCAAGTTATTGGCAAAGAACCAGCAAATCCTGAGATTATCAAAGAAGCTGCCGCTTCAGTCGATCGCACTTTGCAAGACAAAAAATATTTAGAGACTTGCGTAAAAAATGGCTTAGAAAGAATGGGGCGATCGGGCGGTAGCAGCCAAATTGCCGATCGCTTAACCAAATATCTTTCTGATTAATTGGAGTATACTGCTTAAACAATTGAGAGTTAGCAGTTGGCAGGAAAGCAGTTGACAGCGAGGTTTTAAACAGTTAATACTCAACGCCTGTAATTCTTAAAAAGCTAAATTTAGTTAGGAGAGGGATGGGCTTCTCGCATCCCCTGTTGTTATCAGAAAGAATTGGTTGAAAGCCCCAAGCCCGCTCAGGAGAAATTTTAAAAAGACGATTCATTACTCCAATCCTCTTCCTTCCAGGTAGAGGTCGCCCTCAACTGTCAACTGAAAAGTCTTGCCCAATGTTCGCAATTGAATCGATAGAGTTCATATTGCCAGCGTTCGTGAAACTCTGCTACAGAAATATGCAATGCTTGGTTGATGAGTTCCTTTTTCCGATATAATACAATACCGTTTACTTAACGCTTTTTAGGAATTTAATCTGACGATTTTCCTGGCAATACAAACATTTTTTGCAAGTCAGATTCTTCCTAAGTCAACCGTATTGCGATATAATATCCATTTGGCAGTTTGAAATCTATCCCAATCAATTTGCCAAATTGCTAATCTTGCCGTATCTTTTTGGCGATTGCTATGAATTGGTTCCCATGCGATAGATTCCCAATCGTTGAGTTGTACTGAGTAATGCAAGATATTGGGGTTGTGAATGTCGCGATGATAAAGTAATTTCCCGAAATCTGGATGATGGAAATTATTGTTGATTAAATTGTGAATATAATTTGACATGATTTTCTGATTTATTTGCTCTTACTATTATAGATATTTTTAAGTAAAGCACAGGCGATCGATGGCTAATGACTAATTACCAATTACCCACGATCGAATGTACCTCATGTTACTGAGAAAAGTGATAGTCATACCATTGGGGGATAATAACTCATCCGATTGGGTGAGGCGGAGTCGAGAGTTTGTGGCTGTATTATTAAACGGTTATTTTCAGGGAATCTATCGATGAAGTTGAAAGCTCTGTTCACTGGTTTAGTTGGTCTGACAGTTTTAGGAAGCGGTTTGTTGGCAGTGGAATCTGCGATCGCCCAACCAGCCTCTGTTTTTAGGCCGTTGATTGACGACATTCGCCGCCAATTGCCGAAAGGCTTGAAAATGCGACTGCCTGCCTCTATCCCCGCTACTCCGATACAGCTTTATCCTTTCATTGAGTCCGATGGTAAAGTATTTAAAGTTAATATCGGAATTAAGCCAGACTGCGCTAAATCTGCTAATGCTTCGTCTTGCACTGTCGGAGTATTCGCTGTGGTTTCACCCGCTAATTCTAAAAATTGGCCTGGGCAAGATAAGGATATTTCGCCAGTTAATTTGAGTGGTGGAATTCGTGGCTACTATTTAGCAAAAGGTGGTGGCAGAACTATTTCTTGGGAACAGGAAGGACTCAGATATGCCGTAGCGGTATCGGCGAGTGCAGTGTCTCAACAGCAGTTGCTGGATCTTGTTAATTCGATGGTGAGTCAACCGGCGATCGCCAGTATTCAATAATCGCACAAATCTAAAATTCTGAATTGCTCAACAATCTGACTATTTTTTGGGCATCGTTCAATTCGCCGACTATTCGCCGCACGGGTTTCGGCCAGATTTTAATTAAAGTGGGAGTTGCTGAAATCTGATCTGCTTCTGCTTGTTCGGGATGTTTTAACACATCGATTACTTTCAAAGTGTAGGGGCGATCGAGACATTGCTCTAGGAATTGGTATAAAGTTTTGAGGGTGCGTTCGGTGCTGGGGTTGCTCCCGGAAACAAACAGCCGCAAAACGTACCCTTGGGTTGGTGGCGGTGGGGTGAGTCCTGTTGGTTTGGTTCGCGGGAACAGCGGAGATTGTCGAAAGTGGGAGGGAGGCGCGATCGCAGAATTGTGAGAGTCCGATCGCCCAACGTCGATCGGATATCGTACAACTAAGTCGTGATTTTCCCAAAGTTCGGGGAATTGTTCGTGATAAGTGGCGATCGCCATTGGTTCGCAGATTTCGTCGCTGCGGGCTTCCCAAACCAAGTCGCCCGTGCCAAAAATGGCATTTAGCAGCGTTTGATGTCGCAGCACCGGGGGGTATGCCTCGGCTGCCACCCGCAACTGTCGATCGGTGCGATCGCGCCAGCAGTCAACTGTTGCCGTGTAGCAAGGTATCAGAAAATGCGGCGGTTCCGACAAACCGAGTATCTCCTGGAGAGCAACGCACAACTGCAAGTGCCACTGAGTTTGCTTGCGGGAGTCTATAGAATAGATTAAGTCTCCCCCTGGTGTAAACAGTGCAATGCCTTTAAAAAATTCTGGTAAAATCGGGCGATCGACTTTCATAAAAATAATACGGGATGCGGGAAACGAGCGCGTCTTTAGACCTGAGAGGAAAGCGACGCGAGGGACTTCAGTCCCCGTGTTCTTGAAAATGTGGTATAATTTGAATTGTGAGTAAGAACAAAAACATCTACGTGTTGAAACATCCTAGTATCGGAGAAATCCCTGCAACTTAGTACACAAGAGTGAGAGGTAACACAAAAAGAGCGGTGGGATGGCAGGATGTTGAGCGTACCGTGTCTTGGCTTAGCGATGGATTCTGAAAGCATTGGAAATAACAATCATTAGCTAGTAACTATCGCTTGACGATTGGTGACTAGGTAGACGGCGTTTGACGGCCGTAACGAGATTAGATTTAGGTAATACACGCTTGTCTAATTCTGTCAGTAGAATCTCAGTGGCGTTGACTCCCTGAGAGTGTCAATGAAGTACCAATAGACTTGCATTGCATAAATCTTTGATTGATAGATATAGCCTTTCTCTAAAAGGTTCGCGGACCAATTTTGCCAGGAAAAGCTTGACACTGTAACGGTTGCAGCATACCTCGGCATACCTCATCTTTCGCTCGAAAGGCTATAAACCGCAGATGCAACGCAGATCAACGCAGATCATTTCAAGACTTGAGAGCGATTTTTGCAATCTTTTGTAATAACAGTTAACTATTAATTAATAACAGTTAACTGTTAACACTTAACACTCGACCTTTAGACTCGACCTCGGAGCATCTGGGCCATTTCGTTCGGGAACGGTGAGTTTTCTACAGCCAGTTCTTCAGTAATTCTACCTTCTTGATAAAGGCCGTAGAGCGACTTATTCATCGTCGTCATGCCTTCATAAGTATCTTTGATCATGATTTGGTTGATTTCCTCATTCTGCCCCTTCAGAATGTATTCCTTAACCACGTCGGTATTGATCATAACGTCGTGGAAAGCAGCCCGCTTGCCGTCTGTGGTTTTGCACAGCAGTTGAGCAATAATCGCCACTAGGGATTCGGAAATTGAAACCCGTATGGCCTCCTGTTCTTCCGCCCCGAACATATCCAGAATCCGGTTCAGGGTTTTAACTGCACTGTTGGTGTGCAGGGTTCCTGCAACTAAGTGACCTGTCTGAGAGGCTTTGAGGGCGATTTCCACCGTTTCTCTGTCCCGAATTTCTCCTACTAGCAGCATATCCGGGTCTTGCCGCAGAGCGCCTTTGAGAGCGCTCATAAACTTGAGGGTGTGTCTGCCGACTTCCCGGTGCTTGATCAAGGATTTTTTGCTTTCGTGTACGAATTCTACCGGGTCTTCGATCGTGATGATGTTGTAGGCTTTATTTTTGTTGATGTAGTCGATCATGGCGGCCAAGGTGGTAGATTTGCCCGATCCTGTGGGGCCCGTCACCAAAATCAGCCCTTTGTGGTAGCCACATATTTTCTTAAAGACTTGCGGCAGGTTCAATTCCTCCATTGTCAATATTTTGGCAGGAATTAGCCGCAGCACCATCGCCGGGCCGGCCAAGGAGTCCATGCAACTGATCCGAATGCGGACGAAGCCGAAATCGAAAGCGCCGTCAAAGTCTAGGGTTTTTTGGAAAATTTCAATTTCTTCATCGCTCATGCACTCGCGCAGCCAGCCAAAAAACGTATCTAAATCCGACGGTGGATAGCCGATGTCGGCTATCTCGCCCCGGTTTCGGAAGCGCGGGAATTCGTTGACTCCGAGGTGAAGATCGGATACTCCTTCTTCTTTGGCTCGCATTACCAACTCTTTCAAAGTCGGAATTTTGCTGTTGCTGGAATTTTTAGGTGTGGCGAAGGATTGGGGCGCGGGTGCCGGTGGCTGTGTGGCGGCGGGTGGTGGGGGTGCTGGTGCTGGTGGCGGTGCTGGTGGCATTCCTGCTGCTCTGGGAATGCCTGGAGCTGGAGGGCGGGGCAGCCCGGGCGGTGGGGGAGCTCCGGGTACGGGCGGACGAGGAGCTGGCGGATGCTGTTGTGTCATATGCGCTACTTTGAATTTGGTGAGAAGGCTGACTCGAACAGTTGACACTCAAGGCGCGTAAACGCACTGAGATTCTTTAGAAGGAGATATCCACCGTTGGACATTGCTCGAACCGCTACTCGTAGAGCCGCTTAGTCGAACTCTACCGCAGCGCGACAGGGGGTGCCAATTCCCACTATTCTCTCCGCTATTTCTAGCATTGAGGCTACTTTGATTTGTTGTGAGTGATTCACTCGCCCCAGAGTCTTTACTTGCAAAGGCTAGAGGTAGGGTATTATTGGATACCAGTTTAACCATTTCGGTTAAACGTCTTTTAACTACAACGTCCAATTGCTAGGAGTTTCACCTTACTTTAGAGGTCAACGTGTGTGTGTCTATTTTAACACACTTCCCACATATAAAGCCGTCCTGTAAGGCTTGCCCTGAGCTTGCCGAAGGAACGGGGGTTGCACCCACATTTTCTGATGATTTGTGGAAGTTAGACAATGCCGATCGCCCGAAGAGGGTTTCTTGCACAAAAGCTTAACTGTTCAGATCAGTTTATCTCAAGAGGGGGTCGCAGCAAGGAAATATTCTGCTGTTTGCACGCGGGCGATCGCTCTGGGCCTACAATCGAATATGGATTTTCGACATTTTTGAATATTTTTTTAAAGGGAAAGACTTTTTCTTAAAAAACAGTATTATAAAACTTTATTAAGTTTGTAAGCAGTAGTAAGCAATAGTAGTATCATATAGTCAAAATGGTCAACTGAGAGAATTATTGCGAGCATCAAAAAATGGAGAGTCTGAATGCAACTAGCAGAGAGGCACATCATTAAATCCACCGAGAATCGTTTTGTTGAAATTGATGAACTAGCCTTTAAATCCA
>NZ_JAEQCX010000055.1:0-52432 GCF_020738035.1 Microcoleus sp. PH2017_28_MFU_U_A | reverse complement strand
TATTCCTGTAGTTTTAGGACTGTGGACTAAAATTACTAACGTAGATGTCTAACATTGACTACTTTTGGGTAGCTTTGTCCAGGTTTTTACGAGCGGTTGGTTAACCAATATCTTCGATTGACATCCAGATATTTGTAAGCCAACCCTTCCCACGCGCTAGATCGAGTGCTTGTGGCTCACCCGGAGCAACTCAAAACTATCGATACTATCCGTTCAAATACTCGTCCACTTCTTGAGCCCGCTCAAAACCTCTCCGCACGCAATCTCCCAAAGCCACACCGCCAAAGTAGTTGGTGCACAAATACAGCCCCGGCAAAGATTTTAAGCCCCGATCGATCTGTTGCAGGCGATCGAAATGACCCAAATTGTACTGAGGAATCGCCCGCTTCCAAATTTTCACAGTCAACACTTTCGGCTGCGCCGCCTCCGGCTTCAGCAAAATCTGAGACAAATCTCGGTGCACCTCCCCAACAATTTGTTCGGCGTCAAGATTGCCAATTCCCGAATCAGTAGCCCCGCCGATATAACTGGTGAGAGTTTGCCAGCCCGCAGGCGCGCGATCGGCAAATAAACTCGATGTCCAAATCGTCCCCAGAGTGCGAATTCCCTGCCCCCTCGGAATTAAATTTCCAAATCCCACTAATTTACCCTTGAGATCCGACATCGGATATGCCAATACAACGGAGGCAACCGTAGGATAAGTAAAAGCTTGTAAAGCGCTGCTAACGGACGGTTGCAGAGGCTCCAACAACTCGGCTGTAACATAGGCCGGTGTTGTCAAAACTACGGTTCGGGCCTCAACTTCCTGCTGTCCGTCGGGCGTAGAAAATACAGCTATGTAAGTGTCGCGTTCCGTGCGATCGAGTCGAGTCAGGTGCCAGTTGAGTTTCAGTCGATCGCCCAAGTTCGCAGCGATCGCCTCTGGCAGAGCCTGCAACCCCCCTTTAAACGAACCCAACTCCCCCGGCTTAGTCTTCGGAATATTCGGGTCTGCAACAGTCTTTAGCCCCCCCTTGGTAAGGGGGGGTTGGGGGGGTCTTTTCCTAGCAGAAAGCAGCGCCCCCGCCACCAGCCCGCCACCCGCATCAGCCATCTTTGTTACCCGGCCAAAAGCAGCCGCCGCGCTAAGTTGTTGGGGATCCCCCGCATAAACCCCAGACACAAAAGGTTCCACCAAGCGCTGCATCACTTCCTTTCCCAGATGACGGCGGAAAAATTGAGAAACAGTTTCCTCATCACCCTGCTGCGAAAGTTGAGAACCCATTGCCGGCCCCACAAACCCCAAAGCCCCGAACAGCGCCCGCAGTTTCCCCGGAAAACTCAGCAACTGAGACTGAATCATCGCCCCAGGAGTCATCGGCACCGGTTGCAGCTTCTTTTCCCAATAAACAAAACGAGGCAATTTGCGATCGGCAAAAATCAACTCCTGCTTCAAACCGACATCCACAGCCAACTTCAGCAACTCCGGCGTCGGCGAAAAACTATTCGGGCCCTCCTCCCAGAGAAACCCCTCCCCTGTCGCAGTCGTGATATTCCCGCCCACACGTCCCTGACTCTCAGCCACCAAAATCGCCCGTGGCGATGCACTCGTTGCTTCTTTTTGAAGTGCGTGCGCCAAACTCAAACCGCTAATCCCCGCACCCACAATCAAGGTATCTAAAACTTCCATGTTACATATATAAAAATATCGCAATCTTTATGTTACATGGGTTTGCACGGCTTTCGCTCTTTGCTGGGCATACCGCAAAACCGCTTGCAGATTAACGAATTGGGAATTGGGAATTGAGAATCGGGAATTGGGAATTGGGAATCGGGAATCGGGAATCGGGAATCGGGAATCGGGAATTGGGAATCGCGAATCGGGAATTGGGAATTGGGAATCGGGAATTGAAAATCGGTAAATTCTCCCGTATTTCTAAAGCATTTTTCTCAAAAATTGTCGATTAATCTTCCCCTCTCCCCCTCTCCCCCTCTCCCTCTCTTTAACTAAAAAGGACTTACATTATTGCTGTGCAAGTCTTGAGGCGATTGAAACAGAGTTTCCAGATAAACCCTGGCAGCTTGGCGGTAGCTGCGGGAAGCTTCCGGCGTACCGCTATCGGCATTCTGCAACAAAAACAGCGACAGGGAGGCGGAGAATACTCGATCGAGATCCCATTCGGGATGAGTTTCCAGGTAAATTTTGAGAGAATCGTGCAGCGTTTCGGGAATTTCGGCAAAAATACTGACTGTTGGGTTCATCATTTTTTAGTCTCGCTAATAAATTGAAAATAGAACCCCCTTTTCGGCCGGATACAGGTACAGGCACAGCCGAAATCAGAGCGCTTTTTTTAGGTCGGTCGCATCATTGTGCGTATCAATAGGTGGGTTTGTCAATGTTGCAAAATATTACAAACTCCTTTATGTAAAAAAAAGATTTACGCAAAAATAAGCCTTTTGAGGCTTTTTTGTTACATAAGTTTACATATGAGAGGTTTATATCAGGGATTTGGCAAGAGGTTAACGAAATCCCCAATTCCGCAGCAAGATCCGACCGTGCCGTTAATTTCTGTGGAAAACTTTTTTAAATCTGTGGAAAACCTCAGACTTGCCTGTGGAAACGCTGTGGAATGTTGAGGGAAAAGTCAGGGAAAAAATAAGAATTGCAAAGGCGATTAATGGGTCATTGGTCATGGGTCATGGGTCATTGGTCATTGGTCTTTTCAGGCATTTTCGCCCGATCGAGCGCGATCGAACTTGCACCCCCGACCCGACAATATAGCCTTTCTCAAAAAGATGAGGTACATAAGGCATAGGCCTGGAGTGGCTTCCGTGGGCATACTTTACTTTTTCGAGAACCGCCATAGCCTTTCGATCGCCAAACGCCAACAGTCATTTTATTTTTGAATCTGAAATTTATCTTTTACTTGGACTGATGGCTGATTGTCAATTAAGGAAATTAATTCGGCTGACTGAGCGCCACTAAAAACAATAAAAGTTTATAAATTTTCAGATTTTTCTTTGAATTTACTAGAACATAGCATTGATTTCCAAAGATAGGGACACCGACCAGCAAATTTAAAATTAATGTCGGTATATCCTTCTGTAGTCAATAATTTAGTCAGGGTCTTTACTGAAAAGAATTTAATGTGTCCGTTGTCCCAAAGCACGGTAAAATGTTTTTCTAACTTGCCGGAAATAGCTAATATCAGGTTTTTTAAATAGCCGTGATAGGGTGTGGAAATAATTAGCATCCCTCCCGGCTTTAGACATAATTTGGCATTTTTAGCCAGTTCTTTCGGATAAAGTAAGTGTTCGATTACTTCAATGGCTAAGACAACATCAAATGAGTTCAGCATATCGGTATCGGGGAGTTCATAAATATCTGCTTGGATAAACTGACACTCTGGGAAACTTTGACGGGAGATGGCAATTCCGGGTGCAGAAGTGTCAACGCCGACAACTTCGCAGCCGTACTCTGCGATGACGTGACTGAGGCTGCCATTGCCACAGCCGAGATCCAAAACTCGGAGTTTTGTCGGGCTGGCATCCTGAAGTGTCGCCAGCATTTCTAGAAGGGGAGATACCAAATAAGCGTGATGATATCTGGGACGGTTGTTTGTGTAATAATACGTATAATTGGTGGAGTTTTTTTTCATCGCTCTATGAGACTATTGTCGAGGTCGCAAATTGACGTGGCGTGGATGCACTGTTTGGGCTAATGTTCGTCAGAATTACGGTTGTGAGAGTCGATCGGCGACTCGATCGTCTCATTGTTTGACAGGTAAATTATTGTTACCGCATCAATCCTATGTCACAAAAAATCTTTCCCAGGGTGCAAAATCTCGCATCGCCCATTTGATGGGGTATCCCTCGAAGGCATTCGCGACCCAAAGTGCGATCGAGCCAGAAGTCTCTCTCGATCGCTAGCCCGAGACACAAGTTTTTGCCTCTTACCTTCGGTCGCAACCGTGCATCTATGCCATTCTACCTTCAACCCACTGCCGTCTGTCAGCCTGAAAGATTTTACCCCTGGGCGATCGGCTGCAAATCGAGCCGAGAATTGAAAATGGAAGTGTGATTCAAATCACAGCCATTTGCCCAACAAATTGCTGAGCATCTTTAAGTAAAGACTGGTCACCAGACGTGCAAAATTTCTGCCTAAATCCCTCAAATCTCCGTATCTCGCTCCCATTATTGCAGCCATTCATCCAATTTTTGTCTCAGACGGTTGTGCCAATCCCCTCTCGCCTTTATTTTCGATCTCACACCTACTTTTACATTGGCTTGTAGTGGAATTTTATCAAATGGTTCTTCATTGTGTGGGAGGAAACCTAATCTATTGTGCCTTTTGAAAGTCATTGACATTTTCTATTAGCTGTTGATATATTTGCAGATATACCTGCAAATAGGGTAAAACAATGTACAGTCTGAAACAAGAGCTAAAACTGAATAATAAAGAACGCTCTTTGCTAGATGGCTGTGCAAGTTTGGCGAGGCTTGTTTATAACTTGCGATTATCCATACTAACCCAGTCATGGCAATTTGAAGAAATCAAAGCCAGTGATTCTCAACAATTAGCTGATATTCAGAAAGTCTTTACCAATCAGGTAAAAATCAAGCCTGAGTATGCTTGGATAAAAGGCTATCCATTAGCTATCTATCCATCAGCACTGAAGAATTTAGGTAAAGCTATCCAAGGGTGGCGACTAGGTAAATCAGGCTTGACTCGATTCAAATTTAAAAAGAAAGGTGATAGTTTCACCAGCAAAAACAAATCAGGAGTATATCCTGCAAAGGGTGAAGCAATGATGCCATTTACTAATCGCCAAGTCCGACTCAAGAGGAAGCAAAGCACAATCCCTGGTTTGGAAAAATTCAGACTCAAGCAACCAATAGCATTTGTGAGTTATAGCAAAACATTCACTATCTCTAGGGCAGCAGACAAAGGGTTGGTCTCCTGGAATCTGCCTGTTGATGACAAAAATTTACACAGAGTGCATCAAGTTCAGACTGTTGGTGTTGACTTAGGTGTCAAATGCTTTGCCACGTTGTCAGATGGCTTATTCACGATCGCACCACAAATCCTGAAAATATCAAAAATCAAGCCGATCAAGAATCGGTGGTACAACCGCAACCAGAAATCAGGGAACCGTACTCAAACAATTAGAGCATCTAACAATGGCTGGAAATACTACCAAAAATTACCAATAAAACCCGCAGATATTGCTAACCTCAGACGAATTTTGGGGCAAAAAAAAATAACAACTGATATTATCAGCCGAAAATACTACCAGATTCGGATTGAAGACCTCAATATCTCTGGCACGATCGCTAATCAAAAATTAGCGATCGACCTGGAGAGCTTAGGTATTGATGAATTCCGCAGAATTTTGACCTACAAAGTGGCATTTTGGGGAACCAAGGTAGAACTGGTTGACAGGTGGTCTCCTTCGTCTAAAACCTGTTCTTGCTGTGGCAATATTCAGCAAATGCCTCTCAAGGAACCTGTATATAGCTGCGATCGATGTGGTGGTTCCCTCAATTGCAATCTAAATGCAGCAATAATTCTGGAAAATGCCCGCCAGAGCATTGTACCTGAGGCAAGCGCCCAATTAAGGCCTGCGAACAACAAGATGCCGTCATCCTTGGTTGAAGCAGGAAGCAAACGTCAATTTAAGCCAAATGCTTGATTTGAGTAAGTTTTGTGTTGCACACTTAGAATCGAGATTACTACAGTGGCTTCTATAATTGTGTTTAAATGTTGTTTTGAAGCTGTGTTGTCTGGTCAGCAGGGCACCCTAGACCGATTCGCGCTTTCCGTCTGGTTGATTGCACTATGGTCGCTGTTGGTGTTGCACCTTAATTTTGATATGTCCTATGGTTAAGTTAGGTCAATCCTCCTTTCGCCGTATTTTACTGTCGCGGATTTTGTTGCTCAGCGTACCTGTTCTACTGGTGGGGGAGTATGTTACCTATCGCAAGGCACGCTCGACGCTTCTGGAAACTGCTCGTCTAAACTTGACAGAAAGTGCGGTCAGAAAAGCAGAAACTATTGAACAGTGGTCGAAATCGCTGAAGTCCAATCTGATCGGCGCTTCGGAAAACTCAATGTTGCAGTCTGTAGAGCCGAAGGATTATCAAAAGTTTATCGCGCAATTAGGGCAGCGGTTGCCAGCCCAGGTTGATTGCTTGCAATTGACTAATGTACAGACAAATCAAGTGATAGCGAGCACTTGCGGGCAGCAGCCGATTCAGTCGCTACCTGCCAAGTTTTGGCCGCCTGTGCAGCAGCAGCAAACTCTGCTGGATGACAAGAGCGTTTACATCAGTCTGTCGTGGCCTCTCCAGCGACAGGGAAAAGCCAGCAGCAAGAAGGTGGCTTCGGGTGCTGAGGATTTTCCAGATGCGAGTAAAGAAGCTCGCGACAGCCAAGTTAGTTTGGTGTTGAGCGCTCCAGTTTACACTCGTCGGGGCAACACCCGGCAGTTGAGTTATGCTTTGAGTTTGCAGTCGGCCCTGCCGGTGCAAACCAGTGCTCCCAAGGGTTCTCTAGCTGGCTATACGGTGGCGATCGACCAAGATGGGACGATTTTGGCGCATCCGAATATCAACCGCGTGGGCCGCAATATCGATGCTGAGGCAGATGCCGATCGACTAAAAAGTATTCTCAGAAGGGCGATGGCTGGCGGACAGGCTTTTCTCCACCTATTTTCCTTTGAAAGAAATGGCGTAGAGTTGCTAGCAGGATACGCTGCTATCCCGAGTCCTTCAACTAGAAAGGAGAACAGCAAGTGGATTATTTTAGCTGTCTCTCGTTTAGATTATGCTCTGTCAGGTTTGGAAGAAATTCAGCAAGTTTTATTTAATTTAATTGTGGGTTTGGTTGCTGCTAGTATCATCGCGACTTTATATCTGTCTCGCGACTTAGCGCGTCCTTTGGAAAAACTGAGAGACTACGCGCAGACAGTGGATACAGCAGAAGCGCCCCTAGCAGTGCCGGAAAATTTTCAAATTAGAGAATTTAATCAACTATCAGAAGCTCTCAACAGCATGGTGCAGCGCCTCAGAACCTGGGCAGGAGAATTGGAAATCGCAACCAAGGAAGCGCAAGTTGCCAATCAGTTAAAAAATGAATTTTTGGGAAATATTTCTCACGAATTGAGAACGCCACTCAACGGAATTATTGGTTTTATTCAAATTGTGCGTGACGGCTACTGCGATGACCGAGATGAAGAGATGGAGTTCTTGCAGCGCGCCCATGACTCTTCAATGCAATTGCTCAATATTATTAATGATATTTTGGATATTGCTAAAATAGAATCCGGCACTTTCTCCCTGATGTTAGAAGTAGTTGATATTACTCAGGTACTTGAAGACGCGATTGATTTGCAAGCGGCTCAAATTGAGGAAAAAGGTTTAAAATTAAACTTGCCACCTGCTCACGATCCGATTATTGTTCATGCGGATCCGGAGAAGCTAAAACAGGTATTTTTAAACGTGTTGAGCAATGCCGTTAAGTTTACAGAGTCGGGCAGCATTAGTATATCTGTGCGGTTAGAAGCCAGGACTAATTCTGGTAGTTTTAACGGGAGTGTGCCGGAAAATGCGTTAGCGCAGCCCTCGGAGAGGATCGCCAACAACACCCAAAGCGATTGGGTTGTGGTGACAATTAAAGATACCGGAGTTGGTATAGATCCCGAGCAGCAGCAGAAATTGTTTCAACCTTTTGTGATGGCGGATGGTTCTACAACTCGCAAGTTTGGCGGTAACGGTTTGGGCTTGGCTATCTCCCGAAGGATCATGGAATCTATGATCGGAAGCATTACCCTGCACAGCGCGGGTGTGGATCAAGGTACTGCGGTGATGATTTCTTTGCCTGTCAATCAGCAGTCTAGTTTTTATTTTCACAGCCCGGACTTGGTAAAGGAAAAGGGAAATTTCAAAAGTTATGACTGATATAGCAGTTCTCCAATAGATTGGGAATTGGGAATTGGGAATTGGGAATTGGGCATGGGGCATAGGGCATGGGGCATAGGGCATGGGCCAAACAGGTCATGGGGCATTGGGAATTGGGAAGAAGGCCCGCGCAGGGAATTGGTTATTAGAAAAATGACTAACAAGTAACCACTAACTATTACCCATTATCCTATGCCCATTATCCTATGCCCTATGCCCTATTACCCATTATCCTATGCCCAATGCCCTATGCCCTATTACCCATCTATGCCCTATGCCCCATGACCTGTTTGCCCCATGCCCCATGCCCTATGCCCTATTCCCAGTCGTACCTCATATGGGAGATCGAAAGGCTATATGTCTGGTTAATTATCCTTAATCAAAGGTTCGCAGTGAGGATGTTAGTTATGAGATTTTTATGAGGAATAAGTTATACCAATAAAAAAACCTTGCTACAATACTCTTAGTTAAGTTGGTTTACTCAAATATTGTGGCTGGTGCGTCGCTCGCTCAATTTTCTGTTTTTTTTCGGTACTATGAATGGCGACACACCCTACGAATATTGTTGCATTAATTCTTCAAATGGGTATTACTCACTAGAAACCAATTTTAGGGCGATCGTTCCAACGGACACGATCGGATTTTCTTAATCTAAAATGGTATCAGGGGCTGTCCGCCAAGTTCGAGGGATTTGCTCAAAGTGCCCAGAATGCGGATTAATTCGACGGAAGCCGCACCGGAAGAGCTAGGACAAGGGGTATTTGTTTGCACGCAGTTGAGGAAACGATCGCACACTCGCCGCAGTGGCTCTGCTGGTTCTAAATTTAACACTTCCCGGTACCTGAGATTTGTGGGTGGCGACGCGATCCTCTTCGTTGGCGTAGCCCCCGTAGGGGCGGGCTTCGCTAACGCACTTTCGCCAAAATTATTCTCATTGCCCCCCCGATTTGAACCACTACGCTGCAAAATTAGAGGAGTTTCCGGCGACATTTCATCAAAAATCAAAGTTCCCAAACTGCCAACAACTGTTAACCGCCGCTGTTTGTCGGGATTTAGCCAGCACAGGTGAATGAATGCTTGAAATCCGTCGGGATAAGTCAGCGTTACCCAAACTAAATCTGCTAATCCTTCTGCTTGATTTATTGCTTCTTCCCCCTGACTTTTGACTTCTGACTTCGGAAATACAGTACCAGTCGCCCTGACTTGAATAGGGGTTTGTTCCAGCCAAGTATTGAAAATAGCGATATCGTGAACGGCCAAATCCCAAAGGGCATCAACATCATGCCGCACGGGTTCAAAATGGGTGCGCTGGGCGTAACCGTAGCGCAAGGTTCCGAGTTGATGCTGCTGAATAATCGTTTGGCCGCGATCGACTGCGGGATGAAACAGATAAGTGTGATCGACGAAGAGTTGTCGCTGCTGTTTTTGGGCTAATTTACAGAGTTCTATTGCTTCACTGAGGTTGAGGGCGAGGGGTTTTTCTACTAAGACGTGGTAGCCTTGTTGCAGCGTGGCGGTTGCGAGGGTGTAGTGTGTGGAGGCTGGAGTGGCGATCGCCACAGCATCTAGTCCCGGCAATGCTTCTATTTGTGACCAATCGGTAGCTAGAATCACCGAGGGATGCAGATGAAACTGTTTTTGGACAGCCACCAATGAATCTCGATTCGGGTCTACCACCGCTAAAACTTCGCTGTTGGGATGTTCGAGAAAGTTGCGAATTAGGTTAACTCCCCAGCGTCCGGCACCCAATACAGCTATTCCGATTTTCATTGATGATAATTTCAAGAATCGCACACCCATTATAGCATTATTGGTAATAATTGGATCTCTTTGAATCCTAAAAAATGCCAATTCCAATCCCCAATCCCCAAGGGTGCATCTGGTTTTTGAAGAGGGTGAAGCATGACCGCATATAATTTATTAGTTATAATCTCATATTGACGGAGGTCATGCGATCGCCCCTACAAACATATTTGCTTGCACAAGCCGCTGCACCCAATCCCCAATTACCAATTACCAATTACCAATTACCAATTACCAATTACCAATTACCAATTACCAATTACCAATTACCAATCCCCAATCCCCAATTACAACTGTCAACTGTCAACTGTCAACTGTCAACTCACTACTGACTAATTTATTGAAAGCTGCCTGAGCCGCTGCTTGTTCGGCCGCTTTGATCGATCGACCTTTTCCCTCTGCTACCAACTCTCCCTGAATGTGAACCTCGGCGGTAAAACGATCCTCGCCGCCCTGAACTGTCCCGGTTTCTCGCACGCTATATTTGGGCAAAGTTTTATATTTGCCTTGAGTCAACTCCTGGAGGGCAGCTTTGTAGTTTTGGCGGGCGGGATCGCTGCGAATTTCCGCCGCTAGGCGCTGAAAGTGAGGATCTAGCCAAGGGCGAACTAATTCTAACGTCTGGGCACTCAAATAAAGGGCGGCCAGCAAGGCTTCCAAAGAATCTGCCAGCCTGGGCACTGCGCCTGTTTTGTCCGAGGCGGCGCTGCTGGAAACGATTAAATAGCGATCGAACCCGTAACTGTCAGCGATTTTAGCAAGGATGCGATCGCTCACCAAGATCGATCGAATAGCAGCAAATTCCCCCACCGCACAGTCAGGATAAATTTCAAACAACAATTCCGAAGCCGCCAGCCGCACCACAGCATCGCCGACAAACTCTAATTGCTCGTAATTTGCCTTAGCAGACGCACTAGCATGAGTCAAAGCTAAATCTACAAGATGCCATTTGATCGAAGCATCCTTCGGTAGCCCCAATTTTTCAATTAATATTTCAAGTTGCTTTTGGCGACCTGGATAAATCATACGATTTTAGATTTAGGATTTAGGATTTAGGATTTAGGATTTAGGATTTAGGATTGGGGATTGGGGATTGGGGATTGGGGTGCATCTGGGTTTTGCAAATATGTTTGTAGGGGCGAAGCATGACCTCCGTAAATATGAGATTATAACTAATAATTTATATGCGGTCATGCTTCGCCCTCTTGAAAAACCAGATGCACCCTAGGATTGGGGATTTAGGATTGGGGATTGGGGATTGGGGATTGGGCATTTAGGATTTTATTATAATTGCGAATTTCCTTTGCTGATGACTATCCAGGTTTAGAGCTTGTATAAAGTAGCATGAATTGTTGAAAAGAATATCAAATTCATTTTAAGAAAAAAGCTTGTCATTACAAAACCAAATGTTCCGTTACCCAAATATTTGTGCGGGTGCTGATGGGCGAACCTTACCGAAAAATTGGAGGGGAAAAAGTCGGACATAAGCCGGGTTCTGTTCTCTCAACTGCAAGCAGTTTTCGAGGGCAGTTATCTATCTGGGACGCCTGTTACCAGACGCCTCAAGCGGTACCAAAGAACGGAACCGGTAAAAAACCAACCATAGTCCCTCCGACCTTGCTCCCAACCGGGGTTTACCTAGCCAGCACCTCTCGATGCTGCTGGTGCGCTCTTACCGCACCTTTGCACCCTTACCCCCTAACACTTTGCGATTTTTGACGATCGACTTTTGATGCAATCTCCAATCTCCAATCTGCAATCTCTAAATGGGGGGCGGTATCTTTCTGTGGCACTATCCTCACGATCGCTCGCACTGGGCGTTACCCAGCAAGTTTGGTTTTTCGGGAGCCCGGACTTTCCTCAGACTAGCTTTCGCTAATCCGCAACCGCCTGCGCCTACTTTTTCCCCAGATTTATTGTACCTGAACCGAAGCATCTCCCATTAAAATAAATCAGAGCTAACAAACATATCAACACCCTCTCCCGAAAAATGTCCTGGGTGGCGATCGCATTCTATCGAATTCCTGGGTTCAGTCATCCTTAAGAGTAGAAAAATTCTCAAACCATCCGCGCCGCCAAAAGAAGTAAACTAAAGTAGAGGCGATCGCTAGCATCAGCCCCCAACAAAGTGGATAGCCAAAATACCAATTCAGTTCCGGCATATTCAACGGTGATTTCTCTGTATTGAAATTCATCCCGTATACTCCCGCCACAAAAGTAAGAGGAATAAAGATACTCGAAATCACCGTCAGCAATTTCATGATTTCATTCATTTTATTCCCCACTGAAGACAAGTAAACGTCCATCAAACCCGAAGACAACTCCCGATAAGTTTCCACCATATCCATCACCTGCACCGTGTGATCGTAACAATCGCGCAGATAAATTCGCACCTCAGGACTAATCAAATCGCTGCTATCGCGAATCAAAACATTAATTGCATCCCGCTGCGGCCAAATGGCGCGGCGCAGCGTCAGCAATTCTCGCCGGATTTTATAAATTTTTTCAAGAGTTTTTCGCGTTGGGCGCACCACCACTTCATCCTCTAACTCTTCAATCCGCTCTCCGTAAACTTCTAATACAGGGAAAAATCCATCTATAATCGAATCTAGGAGAGTATAAGCCAGATAATCTGCTTTGTGCTTGCGAATAGTTCCTTGTCCTTTGCGAATGCGAACTCGCACCGGGTCAAAACAATCATAATCCGGTTCTTCTTGAACAGTTAGTAGGTAATGCTTGCCCAAAATAAAACTTACTTGTTCTTTATGAAAATTATCTGAATTTGGTTTAATCATCACCATCCAAGCAATGATTAAAAGGTGTTCTTCATAGTCTACAACTTTCGGTCGTTGAGGAACATTAACTACATCTTCCTGAGCCATAACGTGCAAATTAAATACTTCGCCCATTTGTCTCCAGGTTTCTTTGTTTCCCAATCCCAACATATCCACCCAAGAAACAGATTCTGTATCTAAATAGGCAGCAGCTTCTCTAGGATTTGCCAATTGGACTCGGGTAGCTCCTGTCTCGCAATAGTCAATTAATACAATCTCAGGAGGTGGCGCATCGGGTTCTAAATCGAGAGTTCCCGGTAGCGCTCCCGGATCGTCATAAAAATAGTCAACGTAGGAATCATCATCATCTTTAATTGGTTTGGTGACGGCACTAGAAGTATGTATGCTTTTGTATACCATGTTGATATTCCTTACTTTTAGTATCTTTAATTAGGTTATCATTTTTTTTGGATAATTACCAATTAAATCTGGCATGAATAAGTTTGAATGTGACTTATTAGGGAGGTATCGAAAACCAGTTTTTTTTGTATAATTATCGCAGCCAAATAAATGTTTTATAATAAATCTGTTGTTTTGCCTCCGCTATATTAAATAACCAATCACCAATCACCAATCACCAATCACGGGTGCATCTGGTTTTGGAAGAGGAAGAGGGCGAAGCATGACCGCATATAAGTTATTAGTTATCATCTCATATTGATTGCAATTACCAATTACCAATTACCAATTACCAATTACCAATTACCAATTACCAATTACCAATTACCAATTACCAATTACCAATTACCAATTACCAATTACCTTTGCTTAATAGGAATCTCGATCGCAAATTCAGTGCCACCACCGGGCGCGGAAATACAGTCCAGCTTGCCCCTGTGTCTTTCCACCACAATCTGATAGGAGATGGACAGTCCCAAACCAGTACCTTTACCGACGGGTTTAGTAGTAAAAAACGGGTCAAATATCCGAGATTTAACAGACTCTGCCATTCCCGACCCGTTATCCGAAATTGCGATCGCCACTCGATTGTTATCCAACACCTCCGTGCGAATCCGAATCAAAGGAAATGCGTCACAAGCCAAAGGTAAAGTAGGAAAGTTTTGCCGTTCCCCATCCGTTGCACTCGCGAATTCCAATTTTCTATTTCTAACATTTGCCAAAGCATCAATTGCATTACTTAGTATATTCATAAACACTTGATTTAACTGTCCGACATAGCACTGTATCGGTGGCAGTATTCCATATTCTTTGACTATTTCAATCTGGCGATTTTTACCATTTTCTTTGATTTTGTGTTGCAAAATTAACAGCGCGCTGTCAATTCCTTCGTGAATATCAACACGCTTAATATCAGATTCTTCCAGCCGGGAAAAATTTCGCAAAGACAGAACAATTTCGCGAATGCGATCGGCTCCATTTTCAATTGAATTCAGCAGGTTCGGGAAATCCTCTTGCATAAATTCTACTTCTATTTCTTGAGCAAAATTCGCGATTTCCGTCACTGGTTGCGGGTAATTTTTTTGATACAAACTACACAGTTGCAGCAAATTTTTTGCATACTCGTTAGCGTGAATAATATTGCCGTAAATAAAACTAACAGGATTATTGATTTCGTGAGCAATTCCGGCTACTAGCTGTCCCAAACTCGACATTTTTTCTGCTTGAATTAATTGAGCTTGAGTCCGGCCTAATTGTTCCAAGGTTTGCTCTAGTTCGCGATTTTTATCTTTTAATTCTGATTCGGCTTGTTTGCGCTTGGTAATATTGCGGGCGATAACTATTGCCTGATTCGAGTTAAAAGGTAGCAATCTCGCTTCATAGGTTTCTTCCCCAGACGGCATGGATAGGGAATACTCTAGACTAACTGGAGTTCTATTTTTGGCAACTTCCAGTAGAGCCTGTTCTAGCTGGCTAGCGGCGGTTGTTGGCAATATATCGGTCACTTGTTTGCCAAGAAAAGAGTCGGAATTCAGGTACAAATCCCCTGAATTTCCTGACAAATAATCCAAAATAATGCCGTCAGCATTGAGGCGGAAATACAGATCCGGCAATGCTAGAAAAACAGATTCCAACTCAGAAGTTTTTTGGCGCAATGCTTCTTGGGCGTAGTAGCGATCGCTAATATCCAAAATTACCCCATCCAAACAGGAAACGCTCCCATCGGCGTCGAACACTGGAGAACCTTTATCCCACACCCATTTAACGGTGCTGTCTGCTGCTAGCAAGCGGTATTCTAAATTATAAGACTGTTTATTTTCTATTCCTTGCCGAATAGTTGCTTCTACTTTTGCCAAATCTTCTGGGTAAATAATGCTAGCAAAAGTTCTGCCTTTGCTCTCCAAACGCGAAATAAAATCCCCAGCCGGGTAGCCCGCTATTAAGTAAATTGCCTCGCTAATAAAACTTGTTGAAAAATCGCACTGCCAGCGATAAACCACCCCGGGAATATTAGCAACCAAAGACCTAAATCTGGCTTCACTCCTACGCAAAGCTGCTTCCGATTCATGGCGTTTTGTAATATCGTTAGTAAAACCTAGCACTGCAAATATATTACCTTCAGTATCGCGCAGAGGGACTTTTTTGGTATCTAAAATATGTATTGAACCATCAGCAACTGTTGCGGCATCGCAGGGATTGTGGATGATTTCGCCTGCCAGTACAGCAGAGTCGTCTGTGCGAAATCCTCGGATATTTTGTGCGGAATTTCCAAATACTAGCTCTTCTGAGAATCCTAATTCTAAATCTGATTTGCCAATTATTTCTTCGACTGTTTTACCGATCGCTTCGGCTAAACTGTTGTTGGCCAAAATGTAGCGAAATTGTTTATTCTTGGCAAAAATCCAGTCACTGGTTTTGTCGATTACCGTCCGCAGAAGTTGTTCCGAACGTTCGGTTTGTGCCAATGCTACTTGCAGTTCTACTTCCAGGCACTTGCGATCTGTAATGTTTTCAAATGCCACGCCTACGGAGTTGTTAGGTAACGGAAAAGCTTTAATAGAAAAAGCACGAGTTATTTTTCCCGATTCGTCGCTGTCAATATCTTCAACTTCTACAGCTTTTTGGTTGCGAATTACTTCAGCAAATGCTTGGGGAATGTTTTTCGATCGCAAATGCGGAAAAATCTCGTCGATTGTCATGCCCAAAACGTCGGCCATTTCTAGCCCGGTAAACCGCGTAGCAGCGGGATTCGAGGCGATCGCCCTCAAGGTGCTATCATCGTCTATATTTTCCAAATGGTAGACGTACAAACCAATTTGCATATTCTCGACAATTTGGTCGTAGAGGCGCACGCTTTCGTCTACCTGCCTGCGTTCGGTGATATCTTCTGTAATCCCCAAAACGTACTGAGGCTCGCCCTGAGCGTCGAGAATTGGCACTTTGCGGGTGTGCAGTATTCTCATACCTTTGTGGCGAGTTTGGATCGGCTCTTCGGCTATTTCTTTAACCAGAGATTGGTTGTGATGGCTGGTCAATATTTCCCTGTCTTGAGCGGTAAAAACGTCAGCTTGCTCTTTCGGGTAAATATCGTAGTCATTTTTGCCGATCGCCTCTTGAGATGTCACACCTGCGATCGTTTCCCCCGCCTTATTCCACAGCACGAATTTTAGCGAAGAAGCATCTTTAGCAAAAACTCCCAACGGCAGATTTTCTACTACGGAATTGAGGAACCCTCTAGCTGATTTTAATTCAGCTTCTGCACGCTTGCGTTCGATGCCTAAAGCGATGACATCGGCAACGGATCCTAAAGTTTCTTCAAAGGGTACTGTCAGCGACTGGTGGCTGACAATTACCATGACTCCCACTAGCCTTTCTTCGACAATTAAAGGATAGCCGGCGAAGGTAAGAATTTGCTTGGGGATTTGGCAATTTCCCCGATTGTGACTGCTGTCGATAATTGCTAATTGCGAACTGTGTGCTGGCGTGGCTTCCCCGCATTCTTGCTCCTCTAGCCCCAAATGATTCAGTTCAAATCGGCAGTCAAATAGTGGTTTTTGCTGTTCGGCGATCGAGTTAACCTTATTTTGAATAAATCTAGCAACCTCGTCTGTGCGGCTGTAGATTCCAGAGGTTGCTTGCAACTCGCAAATATTGTATTGAGAGTTAAAAGTCCAAATTTCAGCAGAGGCGACATCGAGATTTCGTACCATTGCCTCGCAACAGGGAAGCAGGATATCTTGAGGGTGTTTGGTGAGGGCAATACCGACATCGGCTACCATTGCTGTGAGGCGAGAAGCTTGGGCTTTTTCTGCTTCCAGCCGTTTGCGATCCGTGATATCTTCCACCAAAGAAAGCACTGTAAAAGTGTCGCCGCTGCGAATAATCGAGTTGAACCAACGACACCAAATAACTTGTCCGCATTTGGTTTTATTTTGATTGATTGAAGTATTGCCGTTACCGGAGGCTAGTTCGAGTTCGATCGCACTTACAGCCTCTCGATCGTCCTCGCAAACCAAATCCAAATCGCCGAAATGCTTGCCCAGCATATCATCGGAAGTCCAGCCAAATATTTCTTCAGCACGTTTCGACCACTGAACGATCCGAAAATTCTCATCCCAGCCTACCATTGCCAGGGGACTGTTAGCTGCATTCAACCACAGTAAATGATTCGAGCGACGCAACTGTTGAGTTTTCTGCTGCTGCCAGCGGTAGTGCCTGGTTATATCTCTACCGACACCCAACACCCGCATCTGATTGTTAGCGACATCCAGCGCTGGCGTGTAAGCCGTTTCGTAAATTTTAATCCCGCCATCTGCCGCCGTCACCTCGTGAATTGCCAGCTTTTTTTCCCCTGTGATAAATACTTGTTGCAGGCAGGAATCAATCTGAGAGATTATATTTTTTAGAGCTGTATTATTGGGATATAATTTCAACAATTCCCGATTCGTTTTGTTGACTGCTTCAGCCGGATCCAATCCCATCCAAGCAGCAGCTACAGGATTAATCGATATGTACTTTTGCTGTCGATCGCACTCTAGGAAAGCATCAACAGAGTCAGAGAAAAAAGACTGTAACGAGTTGATAACTTCCTGCATGGGTATTTTTTGATCACTTGCAAGTTAAGCTTTAAATTTTTCCTAAAGTTAGTTTAACTCACTCAAATATTTTTTCGCACTTTACTGCTGGCGTTCCCGGTACAATTTTCGGCCCGTTCCCTATAATACAAAAAATTTCAGGAAATAGTATGTTTTGGAATATAACTTAATTAGAGCATCTGCTCTTTTTTTCAACAAGACGCATCGGATACAAAAGGAGAAGAGGGAGGGGGAGAGGGAGATGGGGAGAGGGGGAGATGGGGAGAGGGGGAGAGAGGGAGAGGGGGAGAGGGGGAGATGGGGAAAGAGGCGTTTGCTTGGAAAAATCTTTAATAGCTTCAGGTGGGCAGTGCGCACCCGAAAGACGCTAGAGACATTTTTGGGATCAAAAGCCAGCAGTCACCAGGCAGTTTTTAGCTGCTAACTGATGACTGATGACTAATAACGTTCGCTCGGGAGCATCTCATTTTTGCAAAAAGCATTTTTTCTTTCAGTGCTGTCCCCGCTCGCGTGCTTTATAAAGCACGCGAGCGGGACAGCACTACAAATGCAAAACCCAGATGCTCCCCGTTCGCTCGGGGGGGGGACGTTCGCACTAATGACTGATGACTAATGACTACATCATGCCCATGCCGCCCATGCCGCCCATGCCGCCCATGCCGCCCATGCCGCCCATGCCGCCCATGCCGCCCATGCCGCCCATGCCGCCCATGCCGCCCATGTCGCCCATGTCGCCACCAGCTTTTTTCTTCTCGGGTTTTTCGACAATTACAGCTTCAGTGGTCAAAACCATGCCAGCAATGGAACCGGCATTTTGTAAAGCCGATCGCACTACCTTAGCCGGATCGATAATTCCAGCGGCAATCATATCTTCGTAAACGTCGGTGAGAGCGTTGTAGCCAATGTTCAGCTCGCTAGCCCGCACTCGCTCGATCGCGATCGAACCTTCAACACCGGCATTATCAGCGATTTGACGCAAAGGTGCTTCCAAAGCTTTTGCAACCAAATCAGCGCCAATTTGCTCTTCAGCGTCTAAAGTGCTTCTGATGGCATCAATTTTTGTAATCAGGTGAATCAGCGTCGTGCCGCCTCCAGCGACGATACCTTCTTCCACAGCAGCTTTAGTAGCGTTGAGGGCGTCTTCAATGCGGAGTTTGCGATCCTTGAGTTCGGTTTCGGTAGCTGCGCCTACTTTAATTACAGCAATACCGCCAGCAAGTTTGGCAATGCGTTCGGTTAATTTTTCCTTATCGTAGTCAGAATCCGTCGCTGCTAGCTGCTTGCGGATTTGCTCGATCCGTGATAACACGTCTGCTTTGTGTTCGTCGCCAGCGACAATGATGGTGTTTTCTTTGTCGATCGTAATTTTGCGGGCGGTACCGAGCATTTCTAGTGTTGCGGTATCAATGCTGAGTCCGACTTCTTCAGAAATCAGTTGACCGCCGGTCAGAACGGCGATATCTTGTAGCATGGCTTTGCGTCGCTCGCCAAAACCAGGAGATTTGGTAGCTGCGATATTCAATACACCGCGTGCTTTGTTGATGACCAAAGTTGCCAAAGCTTCACCTTCAATATCTTCGGCGATAATGATCAGCGGTGAACCGGTGCGGGCAACTTTTTCAAGAAGCGGAATTAGTTCTTGAATGGAGTTAATTTTTTTGTCGGTAATCAGGATGCGAGCGTTTTCGTACTCAACTTCCATGCGATCGTTGTTGGTGACGAAATACGGGGAAAGATATCCGCGATCGTACTGCATCCCTTCGACAACTTCCAATTCTGTCAACAGAGATTTCGACTCTTCAACAGTAATGACGCCATCTTTGGTGACTTTTTCCATTGCTTGAGCAATCATGTCGCCGACTTCTTCGTCGTTACCGGCGGAGACAGTGGCGACCTGAGCAATGGCAGATCCTTCGACTGGTTTCGCTAATTTAGCGATTTCTAGGACTAAATGGGCGATCGTTTTTTCAATCCCGCGGCGCAGTGCGACTGGATTGGCGCCTGCTGCGACATTCTTCAAACCTTCGCGAATGAGGGATTGGGCAATCACGGTAGCGGTGGTGGTGCCGTCGCCTGCGATATCTTTAGTTTTGGAGGCGACTTCTTGAATTAAGCGAGCGCCAGCATTTTCTAGAGGATCTTCGAGTTCGATTTCCCTAGCAACGGTGATACCGTCGTTAACGATTTGGGGAGTGCCGAATTTCTTTTCGAGTAGGACATTCCGGCCTTTGGGGCCCAAGGTAATGCGGACTGCATCGGCGAGTTGATTGACGCCGCGTTCCAGTGCCCGCCGAGATTTGTCGCTAAATGCAACTATTTTGGTCATGTTTGTCTCCTTGCGCTTACATTAGCAAATTTAGCACTCTCTGACTCTGAGTGCTAAGTCGATCGACTTTAGATTGTAGCGTGTCCCTCAGAAGTGTGGGGCTGGCGGGGGCGGATTTGGGGAAAAGGGCGGGCCCCAACGGTGGCCCAGGACACGTCACTGCCGTGTCCCTACATACCCGCTGTAGGGACACGGCACTGCCGTGTCCTCATAGATATAATGTGGTTTGTGACATATCGCCCGATCGGATATTGGAGTGCCCCCTGTCAACTGTCAACTGTCAACTGCTATACGCATCAACGGTTAAATTCGGGTACTAACTGTCAACTGTCAACTGTCAACTGTCAACTGTTATACCTATGGCTCGTTATTCTCGACTGCAAAAACTCATTTCTTATATGCGCCCGCACTGGAAACCAACATTTTGGGGCGTTTTTTCCTTATTAATTGTCAATGCTGTAGGCGTTTACATTCCCCTACTGATTCGGAATGCAGTTGACACACTCCAAGTGGCGACTAAATTTGACCAAGTTTTCAACTACGTGATACTGATTCTCGTACTAGCTTCAATCATGTGGGGAATTCGGATGGCATCGCGGATTCTGCTGTTTGGCGTCGGGCGTCAAGTAGAATTTGACCTCAAACAGCAAATATTTAATCATTTATTAACATTAGAACCGTCTTATTTTGCTGCCAATACTGTAGGGGATTTAATTAATCGCGCTACTTCCGACTTGGACAATATTCGCCGCTTGGTGGGTTTTGCAGTGCTGAGTTTGGCGAATACAGCCTTTGCTTATGCTTTGACTTTGCCGGTGATGCTGGGGATTAATGTACGGCTGACGCTGTTGGCGATCGCAGTTTATCCATTAATGCTAGTTTTGGTACAGTTATTTAGCGACAAACTTCGCATCCAGCAACTAGCAGTCCAAGAAGAACTATCGGCGATGAGCGATTTAATTCAAGAGGATATGAGCGGAATGTCCGTAATTAAAATCTATGCTCAAGAAGAAAACGAACGTCGAGCTTTTCGCGATTGTAACGCCAAGTTGCTATCAGCAAATTTGACATTAGCCCAAACTAGAAACTTTATTTTTCCACTACTGGGCGGTTTAGCCAGCATCAGTTTGTTGGTACTACTTTCAGCAGGTGGCGGAGCAATTGCTAAGGGCGAAATTAGCATCGGCGATTTTGTGGCATTGCTGATTTATGTCGAGCGTTTGGTATTTCCGACGGCGCTGTTGGGTTTCACCATTACTGCTTACCAGCGCGGAGAAGTCAGTGTCGATCGCATAGAATCAATTTTGACTGTGGAACCGCAAATTAAGGATGCTCCCGATGCAGCGGACTTGCCAACTCCTGTCAAAGGTGAAATAGTCGCTCGCAATTTGAATTATACCTATCCAGGCGCTAAGATACCCGCGCTCAAAGATGTCAATTTTACCATCAAACCGGGCGAAACAGTCTCGATTGTTGGGGCGATCGGTTCTGGCAAATCAACCTTGGCTAATGCCCTGCCGCGCTTGCTGAATATCGATGCGGGTGAGTTGTTTGTAGACGGGCAGGATATTACCGAGGTGAAGTTGAGGGAGTTGCGCGGGGCGATCGCCTACGTGCCCCAAGAAAGCTTTCTGTTCGGTACTACCATCAAGAATAACATCCGCTACGGCAATCCTTTAGCAGAAGAACCCCAGATTGAAGCAGCCGCCAAACAGGCACAAATCCACCCCGAAATCCTCAACTTTCCGCAACAGTACAAAACAGTTGTCGGCGAGCGCGGCATTACCTTATCCGGCGGACAAAGGCAGCGAACAGCACTAGCTAGAGCCTTGTTAGTTGACGCTCCCGTGCTAATTTTAGATGACGCTCTTTCCAGCGTGGACAATCAAACTGCTACCGATATTTTGCAGAACTTGGCAACCGGAACCGATCGCAAAACCGTAATTTTCATCTCGCACCAAATGTCAGCAGCCGCGAGTGCCGATCGCATATTCGTCATGGAAAAGGGAGAAATAGTGCAAAGCGGCACTCACGCAGAATTGGTAAAGGAAACAGGGCTTTATCAGTATTTGTGGAACCAGCAAAAACTAGAAGAATTGCTGCATTGACAGGTTCGTAGTGAGGACTTTAGTCCTTCTTCATCCAGGTTCGTAGTGAGGACTTTAGTCCTTCTTCATCCAGGTTCGTAGTGAGGACTTTAGTCCTTCTTCAGCCCAAGAGAAAAGGACTGAAGTCCTCACTACAAACTGAAGCGTAGTTAACTTAGTTATTCATCAAAAATTGTCGTGGAAAATCAAAATCCCGATCCTTCAAGCCTCTCCAGCAACACTGATTCACCGGGAAATAGTCCCATCAAAATCATGCCCCTAGGCGACTCAATTACCGATGGATACTTCGTACCAGGAGGATATCGCATCGACTTACAGCCTGCAATGGAGAATCGAGGCTATGCTATTGAGTTTGTCGGTTCCCTAAGCAATGGCCCCGATACCCTACTCTCTCAGCATCACGAGGGACATTCCGGTTGGCTGATCGAAGAAATTTGCGATCGGGTTGTGGAGTGGCTGCAAACCTTCCAACCCGATATTATTTTGCTCCTCATCGGCACCAATAATATCGGACAATGGTATCAAGTAGAAACTGCAAGCTATCGCCTCAACCAATTAATCGATCGCATTTTTCAAACTGCACCCAATGTCCAACTCTTTGTCGCTGCAATTCCGCCAATGTCTGAACCCACCTTAAATCAGCGAGTTAAACTATACAATCAAAACAGCGAGGAGTTAGTCAAGGAAAAACAACAAGCAGGGAAGCCCATAGATTTTGTTGATTTATATAATATCCTCAGCCTAGACGATCTCCCCGATGGCGTTCATCCCAACCGAGAAGGATTTCGGAAAATTGCTGGTGCTCTTGAAGCTTGTCTGTCAGCGCACCTAAGTTAACAAATTCCTCGTCTGCGATTCCACGCAGTCTACAATCGTCGTCAAGAAAAATAGTATAATGAATATATCTAGTCCACCCCAATAATCCCCAATCATGCTCGCAGAAGCAAACGCCACACTCTGGCCTAGTCTAATAACTGTTTCAGCATTAATTCTATACTTCGTTGTTACCATCAACGTTGGCAGAGCCAGATTCAAATACAAAGTTTCTCCCCCGCAGATGACAGGAAACCCGGACTTTGAACGAGTAGTGCGAGTTCAGCAAAATACCCTAGAGCAAATGATTCTATTTTTGCCCTCGCTATGGCTGTTTTCGCAATTTGTCAGCCCAATTTGGGCAGCCGGTATCGGTGCAGTTTGGATAGTTGGACGCATTTTGTTTGCTTGGGGTTATTACCAAGCGGCGGAAAAACGAGCCGCAGGATTTGGTATTAGTACCTTAGCTACTTTAACTTTGCTTGGCGGTTCATTGATTGGCATCATCATGTCGCTGGTAAAAGTTTCACAGCTATAACTAATATTAGTAGGGTGCAGCATCAGCACCTTACGACGCAAATACAACTCTTTCAATTACCTTCACGAGTCAATATGTCTGAAACTAACAAACCTGTATTTCAAATTAACCAGCAACTTTTTCAACAGCTTACCGAGTGGCAAGAAAAACTCGCACTAGAAGATGAATTAGCCAGCGAGTCAGAAGACGAGAAACCAATAGAGGTAAAAAGTCCTCCCGATAGTGATGAACAGCATTCTCAAACCAATAATTCCTAGCTTGTGGCTGGCAGTATTCTTTTTTGTATTTCCGGCTGCTGTCTCCGCTCAATCGCTGACAATTAACCCAATTCAACAAGTTAATAGCGGTTTATTTCGTTCTAACTCTCAAGATTTCTTCGAGCAAGGAAATCGCCAACTGGAACGGGAAATCGCAGCTTTGTTGGGAAAAACTGCCACTTCCGAAGGCAAGATTCTGGAGATTGATGAAAAATTGCGCTCTCAGCTTTGTCGGGAAGATTTTTTAATCTCCTCGCGGTATCATGATACAATCAGTGCTGCTGAGATTGCCAGTTTTCAGCCAAAATTAAATGAGATTTGCAGGCAGAAATAAAGTCAAAGTGAGGTCAAGATTAAAGTTTTAGCGTTAATGGATAAAGAAGTAATGACTAAATTGAAACTAGCGCTGCTGGAAGCGAAAACGGTGGCTCAGTTGGCTGCGATTATTATTGATTACACTCATGAGGAAATGATGCTAGTTTTTGATGAGCTGGAATGGGAACAGCAGGCAAAAATTAAGGATATTTGGAAGAGTGTTTGAGGGATGGCCTGTTTATAAAGTTGTAGGTTCCAGCACCGGACACGGCATTGCCGTGTCCCTGCGGATATCGCGTAATGCAGCCCTACTTTTTGGGAAGCGATTCGAGACACAATTGACGGAAATGATCGCCGCGTTGCTCGAAGCTTTGGTATTGATCGAAGCTGGCGCAAGCTGGCGAAAGCAGTACGACTTTAGCTTTGTTTTGTTTGCCTAATTCTGCGGCTCTGGGAATGGCTCTTTCCATTGTTTCGACGATTTCCCAAGCGTTATAATCTGCTTGTTCTAGCCGATCACTAAAAAGGCCCGCTGCATCCCCAATTAACAGCACTGCAACAGCCTTCGCCTTGATTGTATCAATCCAAGCATTATCATCGCCCTCTTTGGGATCGCCGCCCGCAATCAAAATCGCCGGCGCGCTGACAGCAGCTAACCCGACTTGCGCTGCGTCATAATTAGTCGCTTTGCTGTCGTTGATGAAATCTATGCCTTCCCAGGTGCGGATGTGTTCGAGGCGGTGCGCCACTCCGGGGAATTTCGCGATCGCCCGGGCGATCGCACTTTGATCTATCCCTGCCAAATTAGCCGCTGCCACAGCCATCAACAAATTTTGCAAATTGTGTTCGCCCACCATCCGCAAAGACTCAGCAGGCAAAATTTTCTCGCCTTGAGCAATTACCCAACCGTCTTCGATGTACGCTCCAAAAGCGTGTTTTCCCAACAAATCTTTTTCACCTTTAACACTCGTCCAACACGCATCCGGCCAAATGTCAACTCCTTGCTGTCGCAAACCAGGATCGTCACCGTTGATGATTTGCAATTCCGAATTTTTCAGCAAATGGGCTTTAATGTTGTAGTAATTTTCTAAAGTTTTGTGGCGGCTGAGGTGATCCGGCGTCAAAGTCGTCAAAACTCCGATGCGCGGCGCTACCGACGGCGATGATTCTATCTGATAGCTGCTGATTTCTGCGATTACCCAATCCGGCGGTTTCTCGGAAGCAGCTAATTCGCACGCAGCATAACCAATGTTGCCACAAGCGGGAGCATGAAGCCCTGCTTCGGCAAAAATCGCAGCAATTAAAGCAGTAGTTGTAGTTTTGCCGTTAGTACCAGTAATTGCTACCCAAGGAGATTTGAGATAGCGCCACGCGAGAGCCATTTCTCCGATTGTTTCAATTCCCAATTCTCGGGCGCGTACTAATGCTGGAATATCCCAGGGAACGCCCGGACTTACTACTACTAATTCTATGGATTTGTCAGGTTCAAAAGATTTACCTAATTCTAGGTTGATGCCTTCGTTAGCTAGTTCCTGTTGTTGTTCGAGCAAGTTTGGGGCCGATGAGCGATCGCTCAGCGTTACTTCCCATCCTTCGCGTTTGAGCAGTCTGGCGGCGGCAATCCCTGATTTTCCTAATCCAATTATATGAGCGATCGGCATACGTTATGTGTGTGATGGAGCGAATTTCCCTGGTTTTCTAAGTTTATATCTTAACCTTGCATGAATTTTTGCCTATTGGCCATTATGCTTAATTTACGAAAAAAGGTATGTTGTTGCGCTTAAGCGCTCTTTCATCTATGTATGAAAGGGGAGTATCTCAGTTTTGCATTTATTATAGTGCGAGCACCTCAAAGAAAAAATGCTTTTTACAAAAATGAGATGATCCCGCAGGAAAGAGCGCTGAAGCGCAACAACGTACCTTAAAAATTTAAAATCGATTGACGATCGCCCCAAAGTCAGCCAACACCCGCGCGTGATTCCGCAACAAACCCAGTAAATTCAAGCGATTGCGCTTAATTTCCGGGTCAGAATCCATCACCAAAACGCTTTCTGGCCCGTCAAAAAAGCTGCTCACAGCCGGAGCAATCTCCGTCAAACTATCTACCAACTGTTGGTAATTGCGAGTTTGCTTCGATAGCAGCGTTTGCGGCACTAACTGCACCACAGCATCGTAAAAAGCTTGTTCGGAAGACTTTTGAAATAACTCGGGTTTCACCGCCGTTTTCGGTTCCAATTCTACCTTATCCAAATCACCTTGAGCCGCCAAACGAGTCGAACGGTTGACTGTTTCGTAAATCAGATCCAAAGTCTTGTCATTGCGGATTTGTTGCAGGAAAATTGCTCTTTCCAGCGCGTCCAACAAATCTCTCAATGCTCGTTCAGTATATTCTGGGTCGTTTTCTCCCAAAACTGCATTCACCAAATCATAATCTACATTCTTTTCTTCTTGCAGCAAAGTGCGAATTCTTTGCAGGAAAAACTCGTATAATTGCGATAGCAACTCCGCCGATGTTTGGGGGCGCACCGCGGTAAATTCTGCGACAACTTCTGCAAGTAGTTGGTGCAAATTGATTGGCAACTGAGCCGCCCAAATAATGTTAGTTATTGCATTGGCGGCGCGGCGCAGGGCGAAGGGATCGGAGGAACCAGTCGGCAGCATTCCTAAGCCGAAGATGCTGACTAATGTATCTAATTTGTCAGCGATTGCGACAACTTGACCTGTGAGAGTTTGCGGCAAATTATCGCCCGCACCTTTGGGCAAATAATGCTCGAAAATTCCTGTTGCTACGGCTTCCGGTTCGCCGCAAGCTAAGGCGTATTTCTGCCCCATAATTCCTTGCATTTCGGGAAATTCGTAAACCATTTGGGTTACAAGGTCGGCTTTGCAAAGCAATGCTGCTCTTTCTATGTAAGCTTGTTCTGCGGCGGTGATTTGCAGTTGCTTGGTGATGAGAGAGGCAATCTTGCACAGTCGATCGACCTTGGCGCGCACTGTACCCAAATCTTCCTGGAAAGTGACCGTCTCCAACTTTGGCAAATAATCCTCTAGAGGCTTTACCAAGTCTGCTTTGTAGAAAAACTGACCGTCTGCCAATCTCGCCCGCACGACTCGCTCGTTACCTGCGGCAATTATCGCCGATTTTGCCGGATCGCCGTTGGAAATTGTAATGAAATAGGGGAGGAGTTCGGGGAATTCTGGGCTTTTGAGAATTGGAAAATAGCGCTGGTTGGTGACGATAATTGTGGTGATTACTTCCGGCGGTAACATCAAAAAACCGTCGTCAAATTTGCCGACTACGGCGTTGGGCCATTCTACTAAGTCGGTAACTTCTTCTAACAAATCTTCGGTAATGTCGGCGTAACCGCCTTGTTTGGTGGCGGCGGCTTCTACTTGTGCTTTAATTTGAGTTTTGCGCTGTTGTCGATCGACTTCCACGCCAGCAGCCCGCAGACACTCGACATAATCCTCGGCTTGCGGAATCGAGACCCCCCCCATCTCCGGTGTAGGGGGGGTGTGCAACACCCGATGTCCTTGGGAAATGCGATCGCTCTTGACGGTATCTGAACCGCTGACCAATGCGATCGGCAGTACAGTATCATCAAACAGCGCTACGATCGATCGAATCGGGCGCGGAAACTTCAAATCTCCGTCAGCCCACCGCATAAATCTTTTGCCTTCTAACTTGTTAATCCACTGCGGCACAAGTTCGACCAAAATATCCGCCGTCATCCGCCCCGGAATCTGTTTGAGAACAAACACAAAATCGCCTTTATCGGTAGCGCGAACTTCCAAAGCATCGATTTCTACGCCTTGTTTTTTCGCAAAACCTTCGGCTGCTTTCGTCGGTTTGCCATCTTTAAAAGCCGAACTTGCGGGCGGCCCTTTTACCTCTTCTTCTCTGTCTGATTGCTTAACTGGCAGTCCTTTAACAAGAACGGCCAAACGCCTCGGAGTTGCGTATACATTAATTGATTCATTTGTCAAAGATTGTTCTGCCAGAGTTGCAGGTACGAGTTCCTGCCACTGTTGGACGCTGCCTGCGACAAAAGATGCGGGCAATTCTTCGGTGCCGAGTTCTAATAAAAAGTTAGGCATATAGAAATTGTGAAGTGAGGGAGCTACGGATTGGTAATGGGTAATGGGTAATGGGTAATTGGTAATCGGTAATTGGTAATCGGCTGGGGAGTGCGTTAGTTGACAGAAAACCTTTACATAACAAATTTATGGTTTTTTGTCAAGAGGCAATTCATTTGCCAGTTCAATTATTACAAAAATTAGCGATCGGCAATCAAAAAAGCCTGGAATGACGATCGCGATAATAACATCACAGAATTATTTTACCGGTCACAGGTCTGATTAGAGCTAAAAAACACTCAAATGATCAGCATAGCACTTAAAATCGGGGGTGAAAGATATTCTCAGCAGCTCATGACCTTGGCGGAAAGACTAGCAGAAGATTGGAAGTCGCGACTCGAACAAGATTGCCCCGACGAGAGCTCTAGCACTCGCGAGAGTGTTGTTCGCTGGCTGTTGGGAGACAAGCCAGAAAGATTTGACACTCTAAATCCGACTCAACTCGCTGTCGCTTCTGGGGCGATCGACTTTTTATATCGAATTTTGCAGCAGCGCTATCTGGGAGTAGCGCCAGAAAGAGCTTACCGCAACTTGATCGGGCGCCTGGGCGGTTTGGTGGTGCTCCGGCAAAAAATCCAAGCGTGGGTTTCTCTCTCGCGCGACAGACAGCGCAGTGCGGTAGAGGTACTGCAAGAAGTGATTCAGGAAATGCTGAATTCCGATCGCTACCTCCAGCAGCAAGTCGCCTGGATTGCCGAATGCACAACAGATAAGCGCTTGCGAAATGCTTTGCTGCTAGCGAGCACAGAAGAATACTGCTTGCGGCCGATCCGCAACCAGCCGCTGCTGGTGTACCGCTTCGTCAACTACCTGCGGCGTTCCCAGCGGGGCGGGTTGACGCAAGTCCCGGCGGGAGATTGGGTGCGGCTGGTGTCGGAACAGGTTCTGCCTGACGATACAGACGAACCGCTCAGCTTGCTAGACGAACAGGCGATGTCGGATTATCGAGAACATCAAGCTTGGGAAGAACGGCAAACTCAGCGGCAGATTGTCCAACAAGAATTTGAGAATTACTTGACTGCTGAAGTCGATCCGCTGGCTTCGCGATGGCTGCGGCTTTACCTGCAAGGCCGTTCCCAAGAGGCAATTGCTGAGGATTTGAAGGTGCCAGTCAAACAAATTTACCGCTTGCGAGAAAAAGTCAGTTACCACGCGATTCGGGTGTTTGCAGTCAAACAAGCACCAGAATTAGTCGCTAACTGGCTGGAAATTTCGCTCAAAGAACACAGTTTGGGCTTGACTCCCGCCCAGTGGCAGCAATATTTACAAGATCTCACGCCGGTGCAGCGACAGTTGATAGAATCGCTCAAAGCAGGGAAAAGTGTAGAGACGATCGCCTCTGAATTAAAGTTAAAAACCAATCAAGTCATCGGCGAGTGGAGCAAACTCTATTTAGCTGCTCAATCCCTCCGAAACGAGTAGATTGGTAATGAGTGGCGGGCGAAGCGTAGCGGAGGGAATTGCTAATTGTTAATTGGCGGTAGGAATTTTCCGAATTCGCGCTACAAATCAATTCCCGAACAGCCAGATTTGCTGCGAGTTTCCCCGTGGAAACCGCGCGATCGAATCAGGTAATATCGATCGGGATATCGCGCGTGCTGCCGCGATCTCACCCAAAAACGGATACCGTCCCACGTACTTAAATCGCGCTGATCCCCAAATTTTAGACCAAAGATCCACATCCCAGATTCATCTAGAGGAGTCAATCTCAAATCTCAAATCTCAAATCTCAAATTGACTGACGCTCGCGATCGGGGATGCTCACCGTGAACTTTGTGGAGTAAGATATTAGTAGGACGATCGACTCTTCAGGATTTTTTAACCAATCCTCAGTTCAGCAGTTGCACGTCAATCATCAGTTCTGGTGTATCTGTCATACTTGGGCATTCAGACAAAATTCTATCTTTGCCAGCCATAGGAATCAATCTTGGGCGATAAATGATAGTTAGTCGATAGTCCGCCCGCGATCATCTAGTTGTCAATCTTTCTGTAGAATTTGAGACTGGAATACAGAAGAGAGAAAATTCTGAGACCCAATATTTTTCTTTCATAAAAGCTTCCGGGTTTCAGATGCCTAGCTACGTCAGGGAAGTTGCATGGTTTAATTTTATAAATCAGGTTGGTATAGCGCGATCGCGCTTCCGACTACAGAGAAGCTAATGGTACATACATCTTCAACAGACTCGGCGACTACAATGGACTCCGATCGAATATTTCAACTAATCGATACAGTTGTTCCCTTTGAAGCTTGCCTTTACTATCAAGTTTTGCCTTTATCTCTAGAAGGCAATCTATTTAAATTGGGCGTAGTCGATGTGCAAGATGACTCCGCTTTGGACTACGTGCAGCGGATTTTAGCATACATGAATTGCTCGGTGACAACGGAGCAAATTGCCCCGGAAACTCAGCGTTCGATGCTCTCAGCTTACTTGCTCCACGGGAACCAAGTCAGAGAACCCAGCCTGACAGAAACCACACCAGCCCCAACACCGATACCAGCCCCAACACCAATAAATCCCGCACCAACAACATCAAGCTCCGAAGCAGACACCCTGCTGTCTGTACCCGAACCCTCCATTCGGGTTCCCGATCGGTTGAAACCTCCCGATGCTGAGGTTTTGCTGACGCCGACAGAACTTTCGGTTTTGGATGTCGAGGCCGTGCACTTGTCAAGCCCCGTCGAAGTTTTGGCAACTTTACCCGCGCCCCAACTGCTGCAAGAATTGCTCGGTAGAGTGCTCGTAGACGGTATCGGTAGGCTGTTTTTTGAGAGACACCAGTCCCAAGGTAGGATTCTTTGGAGTCAAGACGGCGTTTTGAAATCGATCCTCGAAGGTCTCTCTCCCTTCCTGTTTCAAGAAGTCATCGACGAGTTGAAACGGCTGACAGATATGCCTGTTTCCCCGGTGGAACATCCCAAACAAGTCGAAGTAGAACGCATCTATGGAAAAACTCATTTGCTGTTGCGCTTGCGAGTAATGCCCGTGGGTGGCAAGGAAGAAGCAACGCTGCAAGTCTTGCGGGGAGCAGCTTTGAGGTTTTACCAGCAGCAGCAATTGTCTACTCTGAGTCGAGATGCACTGCAACTGGCCAAAGAATTGCAGCGGAAAGTGAATCAAATTCGCGATCGCACTCGGCTTTCTCCTTTACCTTTGGAAGGTTTACCCGCTTTGGAACAAGTTGTCAGAAATGTTGACGACCAACTTGAAGCTTTGATGCAAGAACAGAATCCCGAGGATTTCTAATTAGAAATAGTTGTAAGTTTTGAACTTTCTTTAACTCAAATCTAGCCCGATCAAATAAATAACAATAATTAGGTTCGTAGTGAGGAATGCGAGTCCTTCCTTATCCAAAATCTGAAGAAGGACTCGCATTCCTCACTACAAACCTATGTGAGTGCAGTTGTGCGATCGCACCTAAGATGAACCGTGCTCGAAAATCTTATCGTACTGCAACAAATCCAAACTTACAAAAACTGGCAAACACCCAAAACATTGCTGTGCAACTTCCCAGCGTTCCTCTCGCTGCAACATAGCAGTCAACTTTTGTTTAGCGCCCAGCAAATATCGGACATCGTTAGCAGCGTAGCTCAATTGGTCATCAGAAAGATGCTCGGAATTTCCCCAATCCGAACTTTGAGAAGTTTTATTGAGTTCTACTTTTTCCAACTCTTGGATTAACTCTTTAAGTCCGTGTCTGTTAGTATAAGTTCTGGCTAACTTGCTAGCTATTTTTGTGCAGAAAACAGGTGCAATGTCAATACTTAAATTGTAACGCATTGTTGCCAGATCGAAGCGCGCAAAGTGAAATACCTTCTCAATATTTTCAGCTTCCATGAGCTTTTTCAAATTTGGCGCCGCCGTCTGGCCTTTAGCAATCCGCACCGCCGCCACTTTACCTTGCGGATCGCACAACTGCACCAAACACAGGCGATCGCGCCAGGGCATCAAACCCATCGTTTCCGTATCAACGGCGATCGCCTCCGCCGTCAAATAATAAGATAGCAGATCATCGGAGATATCGCGATCGCACACTTGAAAATCTGGAAATTCCATTCTTGGTTATTGGTAATCGGTAATTGGTAATCGGTAATTGGTAATCGGGCATCGGTAATCGGTAATCGGGCATCGGTAATCGGGAATCGATAATTAATCTTTCCTTCTTTCCTCTTCCTTCTTCCTTCTTCCTTCTTCCTTCTTCCTTCATCTTATCGACTGCGGACAAAAAGCTGAGTAAAATAATACTCCCCTTTGGCATTTTTGGCAATCGCAATACCAGTCAAATTAAATTGACTCTCGATATTCTTGCGGTGGCCGTCACTTTTAATCCAACCCTCAACAGCATTGCCAACCGGGTCGCTGTAGCCAAAATTGTAAGCAACATTTTCAGCTACACTTTGATAGGGAACAGTAATTGCTTTCGCCCGCCCTTCAAATCCATCGTGGCTAAATTTAACTTTCCCACTCGCCATATTTTCGCTGTGAATTCTGGCTATCTGACTAATTCGCGGATCGACAGTCAGCGGCGGCAACTTTTTCGAGGCTCGATATTGATTGATCTGTTGGTTAACAGCTTTTTCTAACTCAGCAATTGAACTCGTAGCAGCAATATTAGTATTCATGGAAGTTTCTGGGAGCGATTGTGTAGGAATGAGTTGAGTACAATTAGGTAGGATTGCCAGGAATCCTAGAGACATTAAAATCAAAGGTTTGTACATGAACTATTAAAGATAAAGAAGACCGGGCGGTTGAAACCGCGGCTACACAGACAAAACCCGCCTCCGCGGGTTGAAGAACGGATGATGAAAATTACGTTATCTTCTAAGTCGGCGGAGGCGGACATCATTTATATAGACGTGGTTGAAACCGCCGTCTGACCATTCCTACAGGGCGATCGCCCGAAATTCCGGTAAACTAGATATTCAGAACCTTCGCCACAGTGTTCACATCTTTATCACCGCGTCCCGAACAGTTGAGGACAATGCGCGGATTACCGGTTAGCTGCGGACAGAGAGTCTCCAAATAGGCGATCGCGTGAGCAGTTTCCAAAGCCGGAATAATCCCCTCCAACTGCGACAACCGTTGAAAAGCATCCAAAGCTTGCTGATCGGTTACACTGTAATATTCAGCCCGGCCAGCATCCTTCAAATAACTGTGTTCCGGCCCCACACCAGGATAATCCAAACCCGCACTAATCGAATGCGGCTCGATGACTTGACCCTCATTATCCTGCAACAAATAACTCATAGCCCCGTGCAGAACACCCACAGTTCCCTTAGTCAAAGTAGCAGCGTGTTTATCCGTATCCACACCTTCTCCCGCCGCTTCAACACCAATTAACCGCACAGTTTCTTCCCCAACAAACTCATGAAAAAGACCCATAGCATTAGAACCGCCGCCCACACAAGCTAATAAGATATCTGGCAAACCATTCCATTTTTCTAGACACTGACTGCGAGTTTCTTGACCGATAATTGCATGGAAATCGCGCACCATCATCGGGTAAGGATGCGGCCCCGCCACCGAACCAAGAATATAATGAGTTGTTTCAACATTTGTCACCCAATCGCGAATCGCTTCAGAAGTGGCATCTTTCAGCGTTCCCGTACCCGCCGCCACGGGTCGCACTTCAGCACCCATCAAGCGCATTCTAAACACATTTAAAGCCTGTCTTTCCATGTCATGAACGCCCATGTAGACAACGCATTCTAAACCGAAACGAGCGCAAACAGTGGCAGTAGCAACGCCATGTTGGCCAGCACCAGTTTCAGCAATTACGCGCTTTTTACCCATGCGTTTTGCGAGCAATGCTTGAGCCAAAGCATTATTGATTTTGTGAGCACCAGTGTGGTTTAAATCTTCGCGTTTGAGGTAAATTTGGGCGCCAGTGCCGTCTGGTTTAGCATAATGCTCCGTGAGGCGTTCGGCGAAATACAATGGGCTGGGGCGGCCGACATAATCCTTAAGTAATCCTTGAAGTTGCTGTTGAAATTCCGGTTCGCTGCGGTATTTGTGAAAAGCCGCTTCAAGCTCAAATAAAGCCGGCATCAGGGTTTCGGGGACATATTTGCCGCCGAATTTGCCAAATCTACCGAGGGAGTCGGGGCGTTGGGCGGTGGTTTCGGTGGTTTCTGTGGTGAGACGCAGGGGTGTGACAGTCACGGACTTTGTGGGGATAAGGGGACAGATTTTATTATATCTAGTCGATGTGGCGGGGCGGTGGGCGATCGGGTAATTTTGCGAGGGCTGCCAAAAATCGCTAGGATGGCGGAAGTTCGTCGGAGCCTTCGAGATATTGCCCTGTAAGGGTTTCAGGGATTTTTTCTGTAGATGAGAGGTTGTTTGTACAGAGATTTTTGGGAGTCCTCGCAAATGGCCTCTGGACACGTTGCGCTGTATGGGGTTTATAATCGAGGGATCCCCACTCGCTGGGGAAACTAATTGAATGGAAACTAGGATCTCCCGACCTTTACTTTTGGTAGGTTGACGTGTTCCCGCTCGCTGGGGAAACTAATTGAATGGAAACTTCGTAATGGTGAACAATTATGAATTCAAATCAGCAGTTTCTGCAAAATTTATACGATGCTTTTAACAAACGCGAAATTGAAACAATCATCTCGTTGATGCGCCCAGACGTGAAATGGGCGAACGGAGTGGAAGGCGGTTTCGTTTATGGACGCGATGCGGTGCGCGAATATTGGACAAATCAATTTAAGGATATTCAACCGGAGCTTGAAACGTTAAAATTCGAGACTGACGAAAACAATCGGAACATTGTCACCGTTCATCAAATTATTAAAGATTTGCAATGCAATGTGCTTGCGGATGCAACAATTCATCAAATCTTTACCATTGAGGATGGTCTGATTTGTCTTTATGAAATTGGCGAAACCGAAACAATAGAGGAGATGATTCAAAAGACAAAAAGTTCCAACTAGCAATGATGTCCTTGGGCGGGGGCGGGTTTTACAAATAATATTTAATACCAACAAACAATCTACATAAACCCGCCCCCTTATGCAATATGTTAAAATTATTGAAGAACGCAACAGTTGGCTCATTCAATCGTAGTAAACTAAAAGCGTAGACCTACAATTCTCACTTCCTTTAGTTATTGTTACACAACAGGAAACCAAAATCGTGGATATCGACATTCGTTATAAACCTTCCTTTGCCACAATTTTTCTTACACTCGAACCTGGAGAAAGCATTATTGCTGAATCAGGAGCGATGATAGCAATGGATGCAGCACTCACAATGAAAACAGAATTTAATGGAGGTTTTTTGTCAGGTGTATTGAAAAAGTTTTTTGGTGGTGAATCGCTGTTCGTCAATCGATTTATCAATCCAACACGGCAGTCTCTCCAAGTCGTTCTTTCTCAATCTACAATCGGAGATATTGCCGAAGCTCAAGTCTATGAAAATAACCTCTGTTTTCAACCCGGTGCTTATATTGCCAGTACCCCCGATATCAAATTAGGCGTGCGCTGGGCTGGATTTGCCAGTTGGTTTTCGGGAGAAGGCTTATTTAAATTGCAAGCCAGCGGACAGGGAACAGTATTTTTTGGTGCCTATGGTGGTTTGACTAGCAAGCAAATCAATGGTGACTTCATTGTCGATACAGGGCATTTAGTAGCTTACGAATCGGGAATGAAAATGTCGATAAAAATGGCAGGCGGATTATTAGGTTCGATTACATCCGGGGAAGGGTTTGTGAATAAAGTGACGGGTAAAGGAACAATTTACTTGCAATCCAGAAGTATCGATGGTTTGGTGCAATTTTTATCAAGTAAAGTTTGACTTGCGAGCGAATATATCCATTACCTAGTACCTACTTATGAAAATTGAACTTTTACAACAACCCGACAGCACGATCGCCCGAATCACTCTAAATGCCGGTGAAGAAATCGTTGCTGAGGCAGGTGCAATGGTGGCGATGAGTGGCAATCTACAAGCAAGTACGACATTGCGCCAAGGCAAAGGTGGCGGTATTTTCGGCGGACTCAAACGCATGATTGCCGGAGAGTCGCTATTTTTAAGTGTATTTCGATCGCCAACACCGGAAAATACCTTGTTTTTAGCACCCAAAATGTTGGGCGATATGCTGCACTATCAAATGGGCAAAAGTGGCTTAGTAGTACAAGCAGGTTCTTATTTAGCTAGCACACCAGATGTTAATATTGACTTGGGTTTTCAAGGCTTCAAATCGATGTTTTCTGGAGAAAGTATTTTCTGGCTAGATATGGGGGGTCAAGGAGATGTACTATTGAGTTCCTTCGGCGCAATTTACGAAGTTCCAGTCAAAGGAGAATACATTGTTGATACAGGTCATATTGTCGCCTTTGAGAAAAGTTTAAAGTTTGAAATTACTAAGCCCCCAGGAAGTAGTTGGGTGAGTGCATTTCTCGGTGGAGAAGGTTTAGTTTGTCGATTTAAAGGTAACGGTCGCCTGTTCTGTCAAACCCACAATACCACAGCATTCGGTCAAGCCGTCGGCAATCGTTTACCTCCCAGGTAGCAAGCGTGGAGACTCGCGATATGCAAAACATAAACGGAGATTGCTTTCATAAAAGGGTGCATCTGGTTTTTGAAGAGGGCGAAGCATGACCGCATATAAGTTATTAATTATAATTTCATATTGATTGCGGTCATGCTTCGCCCCTACAGACATATTTGCCAAACTGAAATACACCCTCATAAAACATCGCATTCATGTAAAGTGTTCCTCGCAACGATCATTCTAACTGAACGTTATTGAGCTATCAACTGCCAACTGTCAACTGTCAACTGCCAACTGCCAACTGTCAACTGTCAACTGTCAACTGTCAACTAACTTATATGCCTAAAAACATCTCATATACAATCGAACATTCTCCATCCTATGCCCAACTAAAACTCAAAATTCCTGCCAACCAAACGGTGTTGGTAGAATCTTCGGGAATGGCAGCAATGGATAGTCACATCACCCTGAAATCAAAAGTCAAAGGAGGTTTGATGAAAGGCCTCACGCGAATGTTAGCAGGTGAGTCTTTGTTTATCAGCGAATTTACTTCGCCGGAACGTTCTGGAATACTTTACGTTTCCCCTGGAGTTCCCGGCGATATTCAACATTATCACCTCGATGGCAATAGCTTGATGCTGCAATCTTCTGCTTTTGTGGCATCGAGTTCTACTGTAGACCTTGATACTAAATTTCAGGGATTAAAAGGTTTCTTTAGTGGCGAATCATTGTTTTTTCTCAAAGCAACTGGACAAGGCGATATCTGGTTTAATTCCTATGGCGCAATTCTGGAAATTCCAGTCAATGGAAGTTATATCGTGGACACCGGTTATATCGTTGCCTTTGAGGATACGCTGAAGTATGATGTTGAAGTCCTGGGCGGACTATCCTGGAAAAATTTGAGAACGGGAATTTTAGGTGGAGAAGGCTTAGTTTGTCGTTTCAGTGGACAGGGGAAACTGTGGATACAGTCTCGCAATCTGTTTCCTCTGATTAATTTTTTAAATCCCTTCCGACCGACAAAGAACAATTAGTTTGGTGCTTTTATATACAGCATATTCCATGTATATTTGGTACACACAATTTTGGGAAATTCCGTGTAAGGTGCGTCGCCATATAATCTGCCACTGCTATTCAATAACTCGTAGCGATGCACCCTACAAACTCACGCAAGTCAATCCAAAATCTAAAATCTAAAATCTAAAATCGAATGACCGATCGCAATCCACCCACAAGCAACAGGCAACTGCTAACCTTATTAGGAATCTTTTTAGCCATAGGATGTTTATTGCTTTGGGGAAGCCTCAAACTGGTAGATGGGCTGATTTTATTAATTCCCCCCGAACTCGAACAGCGTTTGGGGGCGTTAGTTATCCCAGCTTATGAAAGTCTTGCGGAATCTTCTCCAGCACAAGATACCCTCAATCAACTTCTCGATCGCCTGGAAACTAAATTACCTAAACAAAAAAATATCGATCGCAATTATCGCCTACTTTACATTCCCGATGATACTGTAAACGCGCTAGCCTTACCTGGAGATACAATTGTTGTTTATCGGGGTTTAATAAAGCAATTGGAATCGGAAAACGAGTTGATGATGATCTTAGGTCATGAGTTGGGTCATTTCGCCAATCGCGATCATTTGCGGGGAATTGGACGGGGATTGGCGCTACAGTTTGTGGTGGCGGTGTTCGTAGGCGATGGAGGTGGGTTGGTGAATGTTGCCGCTGCGATCGCTTCCAATTTAAGCAAAGCCCAATTTTCTCGCAGTCAGGAAGCCCAAGCCGATGAATTTGGCTTACAACTGCTGGTTTCCCATTACGGGCACGCAGCGGGCGCAGCAGACTTTTTCCAGCGATTAGCGCGAAAATCTGGTCTAGATATTGCTTTGTTATCGACTCATCCGGCACCTGGCGATCGCAGTTTAACGTTAACACAAACGATCGCCCAACGCCGCTATCCGATTCAAGAGCGATCGCCTTTACCCGCAACACTCAAAAGCGATCGATAACAATCAGACACTTAATAATTCCCGCTCTCCCTTGATGGGCTAATACAATAGGTATAATATCAGAGTCTCAACGAGCGATCGCAACCTTACACCAATCCACTAAAACTAGAAATACCCTTCAACAGTTGACAGTTGACAGTTGACAGTTGACAGTTTGAGAGCGACCTCTACCTAGAAGGAAGAGGATTGGAGTAATGAATAGTCTGATTTGTATTTCTCCCGAGCAGGCTTGGGGCTTTCAACCAATTATTTATGGTAAAACAAGTTCAGGCAGTATAACATATGGCAGCATCCAAACGCAAAAATTCTGACAACAAAACAACCGACGGTAAACGAGTAGTTTACTCTGAGTTTGGTAACTACGAAAACTCGGCTGCTCTCGAGCGAGGAACCCCGGAAGTTCCCCAGAATCAACAAACTTTGAAAGTAGAAGCATCCCGAAAAGGACGCGGTGGCAAAACAGTTACAGTCATCAGCGGATTTCAAGAAAAACCCGAAACTTTAGCAGATTTAGCCAAGCAGCTAAAAGCCCAATGCGGCACGGGCGGCACAGTTAAGGATAATGAAATTGAAATTCAAGGCGAACACAAGCAAAAGCTACTCGAAATTCTCAAAAAATTGGGCTACAAAGCTAAAATTAGCGGAGGTTAATTGGGTGCATCTGGGTTTTGAAGAGGGCGAAGCATGACCGCATATAACTTATTAGTTATAATCTCATATTTACTGCGGTCATGCTTCGCCCCTACAGATATATTTTCATGCGCCCCAGATGCGCCCGGTTAATTTCTGTTATTCTTCCCTCTTCCCTCTTCCCTCTTCCTTCTTCCCTCTTCCTTCTTCCTTCTTCCCTCTTCCTTCATTTTATGTACACTCGACCCTTAGCCCGTTTGATCGAACAATTGCAGCGCTTGCCCGGAATCGGCCCAAAAAGTGCACAGCGACTCGCTTTACATATTTTAAAGCGACCGGAAGAAGACGTGCAAGCCCTAGCTCAATCATTGATTGATGCCAAAAAACAAGTCGGTTTTTGCAAAGTATGCTTTCACTTATCCGCTGAACCTGTTTGCGAAATTTGCCGCAACACTAACCGGGACGGTTCTACTATTTGTGTTGTGTCAGAATCCCGCGATGTAATCGCCTTAGAAAAAACGCGGGAATACATCGGCAAATATCATGTTGTCGGCGGTGTCATCTCGCCGATGGATGGAATTGGCCCGGAACAATTGAACATTCAGCCATTAGTCCGCCGCGTCAGCCAGCAAAAGATCGCTGAAGTTATTATTGCGATTAGTCCTAGCGTGGAAGGCGAAACTACTACTCTTTATATCGGTCACTTATTAAAGCCTTTTACCAAGGTTACGCGAATAGCTTTTGGTTTGCCGATGGGGGGAGATTTGGAATATGCTGATGAGGTAACTTTGGCTCGTGCTTTGGAAGGAAGGAGGGAATTGGATTAGGTGAATTGAAAGAGAAGAGAAATGAACCGCGAAGACGCTAAGGACACGTTCGGCGAAGCCGTTCCCGAAGGGTAGGAAGATGGGAGAGAAGAAAGTGCGATTGCTTTATTGAGGTTCGCAATGACAATTTTGTAAAAAAGGTTAAACTGAATAAAGTTACTGAGAGTGAAAAATATGACTCAATTCGATCGCCCTTTAAGCTACCCCACAACCCGCAAAGCCGAGCAAACAGACGATTACCACGGCGTCCAAGTATCCGACCCCTACAGGTGGCTGGAAGACCCGGATTCAGAGGAAACTCAAGCCTGGGTGGAAGCTCAAAACGCAGTCACTTTCGGCTACCTCAGCCAAATTCCGGCGCGGGAAAAAATCAAACAGCGCCTGACTAAACTGTGGGATTACGAGAAATACGGCATACCTTTTAAACAGGGCGATCGCTATTTTTACTACAAGAATGACGGTCTGCAAAATCAATCCGTACTCTACACTTTAACATCTCTCGACGGCGAACCAAAAGTATTAATTGACCCGAACACTCTCTCAGAAGACGGAACCGTTGCTCTCGGCGGCATAGCTCTCAGCGAAGACGGCCAACTTATGGCCTACGGTTTGTCAATTTCTGGCTCGGATTGGCAGGAATGGAAAGTTCGCGATGTGGAAACTGGGGAAGATTTATCAGACCATTTAAAATGGCTGAAATTCTCAGGTGCAGCCTGGACTCACGACGGTAAAGGTTTTTTTTACAGCCGCTACGATGAACCCAACGAAAAAACCAAACTCGAAGATGTTAACTATTACCAAAAGCTATTCTATCACAAGCTCGGTACTCCGCAATCTGAAGATGTATTAATTTGCGATCGCCCTGACCAAAAAGAATGGGGATTTAGCGGTGGTGTTACGGAAGACGGCAAGTATTTGATTATATCAGTCTGGCTCGGCACTGACCCGCAAAACCTGATTTTTTACAAGGATTTAACCGCGCCGGAATCAAGCATTGTCGAACTGATTAACAAATTCGAGGCTGAGTACAGTTTCATTGATAACGAAGGCTCATTGTTCTGGTTTCAAACCGACTTGAATGCACCGCTGGGCCGCGTAATTGCGATCGACACTAACAACCCTCCTCCTTCATCCCTAGCGGGCGCTGACACCCCCCTGAATCCCCCCCTTACCAAGGGGGGGTTCACCGAAATCATCCCCGAAGCAGCCGAAACCCTGGGAGGCATTAGCCTTCTCAACAATCAATTTGTCGCTTCTTACCTGAAAGACGCCTACACTCAGATTAAAATCTTCAACTTAGATGGCTCTTTTGCGCGAGAAGTAGCCTTGCCGGGAATTGGTTCGGCAGGAGGTTTTGGCGGCAAGCGGCACGACACCGAAACCTTTTATGCTTACACCAGCTTCACGACTCCGAACACAATCTACCGTTACAATATGCTGACTGATGAAAGTAGCATTTATCGGCAGCCAAAGGTTGATTTTAATCCAGAGGATTACGAGACAAAACAAATATTTTATCCCAGCAAAGACGGTACGCAAGTACCGATGTTTGTCACGCACAAAAAAGGCTTGCAGCTAGATGGCAATAACCCCACTTACCTGTATGGTTATGGTGGTTTTTCTATCTCGCTGACTCCAAGTTTTTCTCTTAGCAGGCTGGTTTGGTTGGAAATGGGCGGAGTTTATGTGACAGCTTGTTTGCGGGGTGGTGGCGAGTACGGCGAATCGTGGCACCAAGCTGGGACAAAGTTGAACAAACAAAATGTGTTTGATGACTTTATCAGCGCTGCGGAATGGTTGATCGAGAATAAGTATACCAAACCTGCTAAATTGGCGATCGCAGGTGGTAGCAACGGCGGCTTATTGGTGGGGGCTTGCATGACTCAGCGGCCAGAATTGTTCGGTGCAGCATTGCCCGCCGTCGGCGTCCTAGATATGTTGCGCTTCCATAAGTTTACCATTGGTCATGCTTGGGTTCCTGAATATGGTTCGTCGGACAATCCCGCAGAGTTTCCCACAATTCACGCCTATTCTCCGCTGCACAATCTGAAAGCGGGAACTGCTTATCCGGCGACAATGATTACAACTGCGGATCATGACGATAGAGTGGTTCCAGCCCACAGTTTCAAGTTTGCTTCGGCTTTGCAAGCAACGCACGCAGGCGAAAAACCGGTGTTAATTCGCATCGAAACAAAAGCGGGACATGGGGGTGGCAAACCTACCGCTAAAGTCATTGAAGAATTGGCAGATGAATGGGCTTTTTTGGTGCGCGAACTCGATATTAACGTTTAACCAGCGCGGGATTGGGTGCGCCTATTCCCTAGGCGCGCACCCGCACTCCTCTCTTCAACTGCTGGTGAACACCACTTACCTGATGGTATGATCTGACACATCTTTTGCTGCTAACCTGATGTTCAATGTGGAAATTGTGCGATCGTTTCATGGCCTGTGGCTGCGGACAACCGATCGCTACAGCATAAATTAGTGTAACTTGTCAACTCCCACTTGTCTTAATTTGCCTGACATTCTGTAACTTTTTGTATGGTTTAGCCTTGGTTCTGAGCTTTTTAGAGATGAAACCCTATTAAGTAAAGTTCGTGGCAATGTCAACTCCCACAAGTAGTAAATCCAAGCTACAATCAAAAAATTTTCTAATTCTCGGAAACGTTTTTTTCAGTGGATTTACGGTCAAGATTTCAGAAAAAATTACACTCCCAACTGTACTGAGAAGCATCCCGTTACCGGAATCACTGCCTTTTTGTCAGCAATACGTAAGTAAGTGCCGATCGCAATCTCAAGGTTATGGGATTAATTTCTTTTCAAGAAAAATACTTGAGTGGCGCAATCAAAACCAGATAATGCTTGCATATCTAAGGGTGTAGTGATTTATTACCTAGGTTAATGCGCGAAGCTGATACAGCATTGTCTATCCAATCCTTCCCTCACATCTTAACTTCAACAAAACACGTAAGTGTTTAATTTATTTCGTAAATATAATTTACAGTAAATTTATATTTCCGTGTATATCGAATGTTCTCAAAGGGGGTAGTTTAAAACTAAGTAACTAAATCAGCGAACTATGAAAACGAGCCCCAATACGTCGAATGTGTCAGCCGTAAAAATACGCAAATCTACTAATATTACCACTACCAACAACTTATTTTTTAAGCCAGCAAACTCTACAGCGTATCTAGAATCGAAAACATATCTAGTCGTTGTTGACTCCCGAGTAGAAAACTACGAGGAATTGATCCGTGGAGTCAAACCCGGAAGCGAAGTATTGGTGCTCGATCCAACCAGAGATGCGATCGCACAAATCACCGAATTTTTGGGGCATTACCACAGCATCAACAGCCTGCACGTAGTTTCTCACGGCCGAGAAGCAGCAGTCGCGATCGGTCGGACAGAACTGAATATTGATAACCTAGAAACCTACAGCAGTCAATTGCAGCAGTGGGGAAAAGCCCTTAACAAACCCGGTAGCATTTTACTTTATGGATGTAACGTAGCTGTCGGCGAATCGGGCATTAAATTCATACAAAAACTCAGCGAATTAACTGGAGCAAATATTGCTGCTTCTAACAACTTAACTGGGAGTGCAGCACTAGGCGGCGACTGGGAATTAGAAATTACCACAGGACAAATCGATGCCGAACTAGCCTTTAAACCAGAAGTCTTAAAAACCTACAATCATGTCCTCGGAACATTAGTTACCGAAAGCTTTCAAAATCCCACAGCATTAGGGCCTTGGATCTACGGAACTAGCGGCGGTGCAATTCAACCGGGATTAACCTCAGGTAGCGGCCCCGGCATCATTCCCAGTTTAGGGCTGGGCGATCCTCCGGGCAGTGGCGCTTTAAGATTAACATCGAATGCGAACAACCAAGCAGCTTTTGTCATCTACAACAACCCAATTTCTTCGACTGACGGCATCAGAGTTGCCTTTGATTTATTTGCCTATGACGGCACCGGTGCCGACGGCATTAGTTTCTTCTTAATTGACGGGGCTGCTACACCAACTCAAGCAGGTGGATTCGGCGGTTCTCTCGGTTATGCTCCCAACAACAGTTCTGGTATACCGGGGATTGTCGGAGGTTATTTAGGTGTTGGATTTGACGAATATGGCAATTTTTCAGATCCGAGTGAAGGGCGTTTAGGTGGCCCGGGATCGATACCTGATGCGGTAGGAATTAGAGGCAGCCAAACCGGAGAATATAAGTTTTTAACTAACAATGTAATTCCCGGCGGCATAGATAATCCTACCGTTACCGATCGCACTCTTGCCAGAAAAAGAGTTCAAATTACTTTACAACCGTCTACTCCCACAATACCCAGCCGTTTTTTCGTTAACATCGACTTAAACGGCGACAACTTATTTAACGGCCCGGGCGAAAGTGCGATCGACATCCCAAATTTGGCGGCTGTAAATGGCACAATTCCGCCGACTTTCAAATTTGGTTTTGCTAGTTCGACAGGGGCAGTGACCAACATTCACGAAATTCGCAATCTCAGCGTTGAAACTGTCACAGCACCTACCATCTCAGCCGATATTGCCACGGTTAAAACTGGCCCCGCATTTGCCCTACCCAACAGCAGTATTACTTACACCATTACGTCCACCAATAACGGGCCCAACGACGCTACCAACGTCCTAATTCAAGATCCCCTGCCTCCGGGCTTAACTTTCAGCAGCGCCGATAATGGTGGGATTTTCAACCCGACAACGCGGAGTGTCAGTTGGCCAGTGATTTCGACTCTGGCTAACGGTGCCAGCGTTACCCGCAGTATTACCGTGACTGCACCTGCCACAATCGGATCGGTAACTAACCTGGCATTTAGCAGCAGCAGCACTTTCGATCCCAACCTGATTAACAACACCGGTGAAGGGGTAGTATCTCAAGCTACAACTGCGATCGTTCCCGCTACAGCCGACATCATCACCTCAAAAACAGGCCCGACAACAGCCGTGGCTGGATCGACGGTCACCTATACAATTACCTCACAAAACAGCGGGCCGAGCAGCGCTACCAATGTGACGGTAACAGACGCTTTGCCCGCAGGCTTAACTGGAGTGACAGCCTCCGACGGGGGCAGTTACAATCCTGCCACAGGTGTTGTCACTTGGACGGCGATCGCAACTTTGGGCATCGGTGCGGCTAACGCCGTCAGCCGCACAGTCAGCTTCAGTACCCCAAATACCGGCACTGTCATCGACATTGCCAGGAGTACAGCCGAAACTCCCGATCCCAATAGTGCCAACAACAACGGCACGGCTGCGATCGCTCAAGTCAGCACCACGATAACGAGCAGCGCCGACGTAGTTACCACCAAAGCAGGCCCGGCATCTGTCACGCCCGGAGCCACTGCCACTTATACGATCACCGCCCAAAACGTCGGCCCTTCGGCAGCCGCCAACGTTTCCATCACCGATACCCTGCCTGTGGGCTTAACCGGAGTGACAGCCTCCAACGGTGGCACTTACAACCCTGCCACAGGTATTGTCACCTGGACGGCGATCGCAAGTTTGGCAAGCGGGGCAGCCAACGCCGTCACCCGCACAGTCAGCATTGTTGCTCCTGCCAGCGGCACAGTCGCCAACACCGCCAGAAGCACCTCCGACACCGCCGATCCCAATACTGCCAACAACAACGGCACGGCTGCAAACGCCCAAGTCACCACCACGATCACTCCCAGCGCCGACGTAGTTACCACCAAAGCAGGCCCGGCATCGATCGCGCCGGGAGCCACTGCCACTTATACCATCACCGCCCAAAACGCCGGCCCTTCCAGCGCCACCAACGTCGTCATCACCGATACTCTGCCTCTGGGGTTAACGGGAGTGACAGCTTCCAACGGTGGCAGTTACAACCCAGCCACAGGTATTGTTAGCTTCCCGGCGATCGCAAGTTTGGCAAGCGGGGCAGCCAACGCCATCACCCGCACTGTCAGCGTTGTTGCTCCTGCCACTGGCAGCGTTGTCAACACTGCCAGAAGCACTGCCGCCACCGCCGATCCTAACAGTGACAACAACAACGGTACGGCTGCGAACGCTCAAGTGACAACTGCGATCGTTGCCGCGAACCAACCTCCGGTAGCCAATAACGCCAACAGCGCGATCGCACCCAGCAGCACCGTTTTACTGACCGGATTGGGAGGCACAGATCCCGACGGGACGATCGCCTCCTTCACCATCAACACCCTACCGCCAGCAGCCCAAGGAACCCTGTTTCTGGGCAATCCCGCGTCTGGGGGAATTGCCGTCACAGCGGGTCAAACTCTCACACCCGCTCAAATCAATCAATTATTTTTCCAAGCGACCAACTCCTTTGCCGGAGCGAACTTCACCTACAGCGCTACCGACAATCAAGGCCTCACCAGTCCCGGCACCGCTACCGTCTCTGCGGTACTGCCGACACCCAACAAACCTCCTGTAGCCAACAACGCCAACATCAGCCTACCTCCGAACAGCACAGCCAACATTGTCGGACTCGGAGCAACCGACCCCGACGGAACGATCGCCTCCTACACAATCAACACCCTGCCGACAGTCGCTCAAGGGGTGCTATTTTTAGGCAATCCCGCCTCTGGGGGAATTGCCGTCACCGCAGGTCAAATTCTCACGCCCGCTCAAATCAATCAATTATTTTTCCAATCTACAGGCACTTTTACCGCAGCCAACTTCAGCTACAGCGCCACCGACAATCAAGGCGCTACCACCCCCGCCAGCGCTAGCGTTGCCGCCGCCATTCCAGTACCATCGCCAACACCCGCACCGGTCAACAAACCTCCGGTTGCCAATCCTGTCAACAGCAGCCAGCAGCCCAGCAGCACCGCTTTATTGACCGGATTGGGAGGCACGGACTCCGACGGGACGATCGCCTCTTTTACGATTAACACCGTGCCACCTGTCTCTCAAGGGCAGCTATTTTTAGGCAATCCCGCCAGCGGAGGCGTAGCGGTGACACCAGGCCAAGTTCTGACTCCGGCACAGATTCAGCAACTATTTTTGCAAGCCACAGGCAACTTTACGGGAACCAACTTCAGCTATACCGCCACCGACAACGGCGGTGCCACCAATGCTGCTACCGCAACTGTAGCGGCAATCCCTCTGCCAGTGCCGACACCAACTCCTGCACCGGTGCCGACACCAACTCCTGCGCCAGTGCCAACACCGACTCCTGCGCCAGTGCCGACACCGACTCCTGCACCGGTGCCGACACCAACTCCTGCACCAGTGCCGCCTCCCAACCAGCCGCCAGTTGCCACAAATGTCAACTTCACTGTTCCCCCCAACACCAGCCCGCGAGTTCCGGGATTGGGAGGAACTGACCCCGACGGGACGATCGTCTCTTTCACCATCAACAGCCTGCCCCCAGCAGACCAAGGACAGGTATTTTTAGGAGATCCGGCCAACGGAGGCGTTCGACTCACACCCGGTCAAGTTCTGACTCCGGCACAGATTCAGCAAATATATTTCCAAACGACGGGCAGCTTTACGGGAGCCAATTTTACCTACAGCGCCACCGACAATCAAGGCGCCACCAGTCCCGCCAATGCTACAGTTACCGCTTTGGTTCCGGTGCCGAACCAACCGCCAGTTGCCACAAATGTCAACTTCAGCACTCCGCCCAACAGTAGCAGGTTAGTCACGGGATTGGGCGGAACCGACCCCGACGGATCGATCGCCTCTTACACCATCAATACTTTGCCCCCAGCAGACCAAGGAGTCCTATTTTTAGGAGATCCCGCCAACGGAGGCGTTCGCGTCACAGCCGGCCAAGTTCTGACTCCCGCACAGCTTCAGCAAATATTTTTGCAAACGACGGCCAACTTTACAGGAGCGAATTTTAACTACAGCGCTACGGACGATCGCGGTGCTACCAGTCCCGCTAATGCTACAGTTGCTGCCATAGCTCCAGCTCCGGCACCGACTCCAACTCCGACTCCGACTCCGGCGCCAATTGTTCTCAACCAACCTCCAGTTGGCATAAATGTCAACTTCAACATTCCGCCCAACAACAGCGTGCGGGTTCCAGGATTGGGAGGAATTGACCCCGACGGGACGATCGCCTCTTTCACAATCAACACTTTGCCACCGGCGAACCAAGGAACACTGTTTTTAGGAGATCCTGCTAACGGTGGGATAGCGATCGCACCCGGTGAAATTCTCACTCCCGGACAGATTCAGCAACTATTTTTCCAAACGACGGGCGAATTTACGGGAGCCAATTTCACCTACAGCGCCACCGACAACGGCGGCCTGATTAGTCCCGGCACCGCTACTGTTGCTGCGATTCGCCCGACGACCAACTTACCGCCATTGGTGAACAATGCTAACTTCAGTATTGCTCCCAGTGGCAGCGCCCAGGTTCCGGGATTGGGAGGCAGCGATCCCGACGGGTCGATCGCCTCTTACACGATCGACACCCTGCCCCCAGCCAACCAAGGAGTTCTATTTTTAGGAGATCCAGCCAACGGCGGCGTTCGCGTCACACCCGGCCAAGTTCTAACTCCGGCACAAATTGAGCAATTATTTTTCCAAACCACAGGAAGTTTTACGGGAGCCACTTTCAGCTACAGCGCTACAGACGATCGCGGCGGCATTAGTCCCGCTACCGCTACTGTCGCTGCAATCTTGGGGCTGGTGGCGCCAACACCAACCCCAATATCAAATCCGATCGCCGAACCAGACACCGACTGTCTGTGCGAACCCATTGTAGAAAAACCAGGAATTAACTTTGCACCGCCGCCACCAGCGCCCGGAGTTCGATTTGTCCGGCCAATTTCGCAACTGGGAGAGGGACAAACCACCAAAGGTACAGACGGCAATGACTCGATCGCAGACAACAAAGGCAACCAAAAAATCATCGGTTTAAAAGGGAACGACCTGATTTTAGGCAAAGACGGCGCCGACGAAATTTACGGCAATGAAGGCAATGACAGGATTTTTGCGGACACTGACACGGATATTGCTTACGGTGGCGAGGGCAACGATATCATCCGTGCCGGCAAGCAGAACGACTGGATTGCAGGCGACTTAGGCTCTGACACCCTGTTTGGAGATGAAGGTGCCGATACGATTTTGGGAGATAACGGCCGCGATAACTCTAGCAGCGCTGCGGACGATCGCGATTTGATCTTCGGAGGTAACGGCGCAGACATCATTAACGGCAACGAAGGCGACGATACCATCCATGCCGGCAAAGGTAACGATCTTGCCCTTGGAGGCAAAGAAAATGACATCATTTCGGGCCAAATCGGCTCCGATACGTTGATTGGGGGCACCGGCAATGACACCTTATTTGGCGGTTTCAACGGCAACACAGACTTCGATTCCCAGGGACGCGACTTGCTCTATGGAGGCGACGGCGACGACTTCCTCAGTGGCCAAGAAGCCAACGATACCCTGGTTGCAGGCAAAGGTAACGATCGCGCTTACGGAGGTAAAGGCAATGACCTCATCTACGCTCAATTAGGCTCTGATACCCTCTACGGCGGCGCAGGCAACGATACTCTGCTAGGCGACAAAGGCGGTTCCAACTCAGTTAACGGTGCTAGCGAAGGAGATTTAATCTTTGGCGACACCGGCAACGACATCATCGCCGGTGGCAACGGCAATGACACCGTGCAAGCAGGCAAAGGCAATGATTGCGTTTGGGGCGGCAAAGAGAATGACTTGATTTGGGGCGAATTAGGCTCCGATACCCTTGTCGGCGACAGTGGCGATGACACGATATACGGTGGCGCTCGCAGTCGAGCTCAAGATATCAACGGCCAGGACTTGATCTTTGGCAACATTGGTGCTGACGTACTCTTCGGCGACGAAGCTGACGATACCATCAGTGGCGGTGAAGGCGATGACAGCATTTACGGCGGTAAAAATAACGACCTCATCCACGGAGATCTTGGCAACGACAAGATTTACGGCGGTGACGGCAGCGATGAGCTCTGCGGTGGCGAGGGCAACGATACCATTTATGGCGATCGCTCCGATAACCGGGCTGTCTCGGTGGGCGCAAACGACCAGCAAGACTGCATCAATGGCGATGCTGGCGATGATTTGCTCTACGGCAATGAAGGGGAAGATACCCTGAATGGAGATGCTGGCACCGATACCCTAATTGGCGGTAAGGATAACGACTTGCTCAATGGGGGTGATGGTGATGACTGGCTGTTTGGTGGCTTGGGCGACGATACTTTAATCGGAGGTATTGGGAGCGATCGATTTGTCTTGGGTGCTGACAGTGGTACTGATACTGCGATCGGCTTCGAGGTAGGCGTCGATAAGTTTGTTTTGACTGGCGGCCTGAGTTTCCAGCAGTTGCAATTGAGCACCACTCCTGACGGTACGTTGCTGCGAGTCGCAGGAACCGATCGGGTTTTAGCGAATCTGGTGGGGATTAATGGGGCGATCGGATCCTCGGATTTCCTGTCATCAATTATCTTGCCTTCTTAGGGTTATAATTCAATACGGTTTACTTAAGAAAAATCTGACTTGCCCAAAATGGCTATATTGCCAGAAAATCGTCAGATAAAATTCATCAAAAGCATTAAGTAAACCGTATTGAAATACAATCCACTCCATCAAGAGAAGAGTTTTGAACCGTATTGGGGCGCTTTTGGCGCAGAGGCAAGAGTATTGCGAAAGTTTTGGAAAAAAACCTTTTATCCCTCCCCTCTCTGTGTTCTCTGTGTTCTCTGCGGTAAAATCTTCTTAATATCTACTTCACCTCTTTATAATCCAAAAATCGTCAGATAAAATTCATCAAAAGCGTTAAGTAAACCGTATTGGGTTATAATTGGTCGCGAAATTACCCTCTTCTCATAAGAAAACGCCACAGCAACTTACAATTTCTGTGGCGTTTCGATAATTTTTAATAATCTAAAACTCGACTGTAGCAAGGTTTGTAGTAAGGACTTTAGTCCTTCTTGAATGTGGGCTAATGTCCTCACTACAAACCAAATTCGATCTGATAGAACTCAGAAGTTTACTTGCACATGATCAAGTTTCCAGCCGAGATGAATCCCGGAACAGGGGCTGAAATCTCAACCCAATTGCGGTCTTCTCCATTCTTATCTTTGACTAACTGGAAATTCGGCACAAGCGTTACTTGACCGTTAGCGGGTACGCCGCCTTTAACTGTCGCAGTCTTTGAAGGCTCCGCACGAATAGCCAGACCTTTCGGTGCTACGCGAGGTTCTACTTGGCGGCACAGGCTGACGGGGCCCGTTGTTGGTGCGGGTGTTGGCGCAGGTGCTGGCGCAGGTGCTGGTGCTGGTGCTGGTGCTGGTGTTGGTGCTGGTGTTGGCGCAGGTGCAGGTGCAGGTGCAGGTGCTGGTGCAGGTGCTGGTGCAGGTGCTGGTGCAGGTGCTGGTGCTGGTGCAGGTGCTGGTGCTGGTGCAGGTGCAGGTGCTGGTGCAGGTGCAGGTGCTGGTGCAGGTGCAGGTGCTGGTGCAGGTGCTGGCGCAGGTGCTGGTGCTGGACTTGGGGAAGGAGCTTGACTAATTGTGCACGAAGCTAAATTAGCCTCGTTGTTCGGGTATCCGGTAGCTATATACCCTTTTACGGGAGCGGTAATTTGAATCCAGAGGCGGCCGTCGGAGGCTTTAACAGAAGTAGCGCCTTGGAACAGTGTTACCTGAGTATTCATGGCTACACCGCCAACTCTCGCGGATTTGGGGTCTGGGCTCTGGCGAACTGTCAAACCTTCTTTGGGAGTTACTTTGCGGCAAAGCGTGTCAGCTTGGGCGATTTGAAAAGTAGCGCTGTCTTCAAAGGAAATTTTTTCAGCATCCTGACTGGTAGTGGATGCTGGTGAGGTGGCAACACCGATCGCAGTCGCCTGCACACTTCCGGCTACAATGGCGATCGCGCCCAGCAATGCAGCGGGTTTGTTCCAGCAATTCAAGTTTTTCATCCGTTCAACTCCTCAATCTAATCAAAACCATTATCTTTATTGCTGGTCAATATAGCAAAAAAAGCGATTTGTCTTCCAGAAAAATACTGTCTATAACAGAATACTGCCTGCAAGTCAATTTTTATTTGTATAAATTAATGCAGCGTAAGATTTAAGCGAGGAAAAATTAAGCTGCTGCACCTGTAAATTGCTCGTTATGGTAGAACCCGAGAAGGCGAGAGGGAGAGAGGGAGAGGGGGAGAGGGGAAGAGTCAACCGTCTACAGTTCACATGTGTGGCAGGCGATCGCACTTTACCTTAAAATTACCGCAAAGAGCGCCAATCGCTAGCATTAGTTGAAGTCCCCTAATCGCGGCTGTGGAGTCAATTTTTGAATAGCAAATAACGTAATTGCTCAACTAGGGGAAAAAATGGAGCCATCAGTAGAGAGAGCTTGTTGAATAGATTGATAAGCAGTTAAACCCTGACGCTTGCCAGTATTGAC